>CAJXVR010000230.1 GCA_913061285.1 uncultured Verrucomicrobiota bacterium
GGGAGGGTTAGTCCTCCTTTTCCTCGGTCTGGGCCATGTGGCGGTAGATCATATTGCGGTGGATGCCCAGGAGTTTGGCAGCTTTGGAAAGATTGCCGTTCGTCTCCTTCAACGCCCGTTGGATTAGGAGCGTCTTGGCCGTTTCGAGATTGAGGGGGAGCTCGGCAGCGATTTCCTCGGCGGTGATTAACTTGGCGCCGGTGGTCGGGGGCGGAGTCTGCGTCCGTTCTCTTCGCAGGCGGAGATGTCGCGGCTGGACGATCGTATCGTCGCACTCGATCATGGCGCGCTCCATAACGCTCTTCAGTTCACGGACGTTACCGGGGAATTCGTAGGCCTTCAACTCAGCGACTGCGTCCGCGCTCAATTCCAGAATCGGGCGGCTCATCTCGGCGGCAAATATCCTCAGAAAATGTTCGGCGAGCAGCGGAATGTCCTCCTTCCGCTCCCGGAGCGGCGGCACCTCGACGGTGTAGCCCGCCAATCGGTAGTAGAGGTCCTCGCGAAACAGTTTCTGGGAAATCTTTTGCGGGAAATCAACATTGGTCGCCGCCAATACGCGCACATCCACTTTGGTTTCGCGAGTTGAGCCGACTGGCAGAAACGAGCCGTCCTCAAGCACACGCAGCAGTTTAGCCTGCAGCGGCAGCGGCATCTCGCCGACTTCGTCCAGAAAGAGCGTTCCACCGTCGGCCAGCACAAAGTAACCCTTCTGGTCTCGGTGAGCGCCGGAAAACGATCCTTTGACGTGGCCGAAGAACAGGGATTCCGCGAGGTCATGAGGTATTGCAGCGCAGTTGACCGCGATGAAAGGTTTGGAGGAGCGATCGCCGCCGTAATGGATCGCACGGGCCACCAATTCCTTTCCGGTGCCGCTCTCGCCGTTGATCAGCACGCTTGTTGTGTCCGTCTTATGAAGGCGTTCGATCTCCTTGAGGATTTTCTCAAGCGTTCGGCTGTTGCCAATGAATTGGGTGATACCCCAGCGTTCCGCCTCCTTACTGTGGACCAGGGAGAGCTGTTCGTCGGCCACTTCCAAATGATCCTCGGCGCGGCGCCGCTTTGTCATTTCCTGTTCGAGCTCGGCGTTTTTTTGAGCTAGCTCGTTGTTCGTCGCTTCTAGTTCGGCATTGGCGTCGGCGAGATCTCGCTTGAGAAAGTGGTTTCTCAGATGAGTGTCGATCCGAACCATCAGCTCGTCAGTGATGATTGGTTTGACCACGTAGTCGACGCCGCCCGCTTGGAACCCCTGCTTGAGATGGGGAAGATCGTCCTTAGCGGTAATGAAGATAACGGGGATCTCCCTGCCGGCCTTGAGCTTCTTCAATCGGCGACAGGTTTCGAAACCGTCAATTCCCGGCATCATCACATCGAGAAGAATGAGGTCTGGCGGCGCCAATGCCACAATCTCCAGCGCCTCCTCCCCATTGGTCGCCAACGACAGCCGAAAATCCCGGCCTTCCAGCGCCTTTCGAAGGAGATTAAGGTTCTCGGGTAAGTCATCGACGATGAGAATCTCCGCCGATCGCATCCGTCTGTCATCCATCATGATGTCTGTTTTTGTGTGATGAACCGTTCGATTCGCATCCATCTGCTCATTCCGATTTCCAAATTGGAATGGCCTTTGCTCTTAACGAGGCATCGAACCAGCGGTTATTGTACCATGCGACCTTTAGATTCTTAAACTACTTAAAATCAATGATTTACAATATAGGGCAAACAGCAATGCTCCAACAGACACTGCTACATGTGTTCGCATACGGGCAATTGTAGCAATTAAGCCGTCTCAATCAACATTCTGCCATGGTTAACGTCACGACACGAATCGCCATTGTTTTTATCCTGCTGGCAACTTGGGGCCAGGCAGTGCTCGGGCAGCAAAATCGGGTGTTGCGATTAGACGGCCGGAGAGGCGGTTTTGTCGAGTTGCCAAAGGACATCATTGGTCATTTGGAGAACGGCACGATAGAAATCTGGGCCCTTTGGAAGGACCACCAGTACTTCTCTTCGCCCCTTGACATTGGAACGCCCGGGAGCTCTTTAGGATTCAATAACAAAGAGCGTTCGCCGATTGTGCAGTTCTATGTTTATCCCGAGCCAGGCAAACTAGGCATCGTTTCCGTCGACAATATCATCTCATTGAATCGGTGGATTCACTTGGCCGGTGTCTTCGGGGAGGCTGGAACGGAGCTTTACGTAAACGGTGTGTTAGTCGGAACAGATCCGTTGCCGACCAGCTTCGTCATGCCGGCGGAAGGGGCGGTCGCCGCACTTGGTAAACCCAATCATTCGTCGAACAAACCGTTTACCGGAGAACTCGACGAAGTGCGTCTGTGGAATGTCCGAAGGACCGCTGAACAGATACGCTCGGACCTTCATCGTACCCTGACGGGGAACGAGCCGGGATTGATCGGGTATTGGAACTTTGACGCCGGCGACGCCAGGGATCTGAGTCCCGAACAAAAGCACGGCGAACTCAAAGGCTCCGCGGTGTGCGCGCCAGCGGTCCTGCCGAAACCTGGGGGCCTGGCCCAACCGATCGAGCTCTCGGGCCGCGTTTTGGATTCGAACGACCGTCCAGTCTCCGGGGCCTCCGTCCGACTCTACCACGGAAACAAGCTCCACGGAACCGGCGCCTCGATCGTTTCTGACGCCAATGGTCACTTTCGAGCGTGGGTCTTGCCGATCGAGGAACGCCATCATCTCCGAGCCGGTCGGCTTCGTGAGGCGGCCTGGCGCGCGAACCTCTCACGCGACGCCTTAGATCGCAGATTCGAATTTCGTTTAGCGCCGTTCAGTCAACTATCAGGCCGGTTGACGGCGCTGGACGATTCGGGCCATGCCGGCCACTTGGTGGAAGCCGAGCGCGACGGTCACGTTTACGCAGCAGTGTCGACGGACTATCTGGGCCGCTACGAATTCGAAGACCTGCCTCCCGGAGGCTATCGAATTCGCTGTGAAGGGGCGGATGGATTTCTGTATTCCGGACACGATCGATCATCGGGCCCGCCAGCGTCTGATCCCGAAGCGGCCGGTGTCGTCGCCCTCGAACCCGGAGGAACCGTCGCCGATGTCGACCTCCGTTTTCCTCCTTTCCTGAAGGGACAGTGGATTCATTATGGTAATTATGAGACCGGATTGCCGCTGGGGCGAATCGTCGGCATTAGCTCCAGGGCCGACGGCTCGCTTTGGTTTGCGGCGGATGCGGCGGGACTCTGCCGCTTTGATGGCCGACGCTTTTCAAGCTTTGCCCGGAGCGCGGGCCTGCCCTCGACCGAAATCACGACGATGCACACCGATTCCGAAGGCACGATTTGGATAAGCTCGGGATACGGTGGCGTGGCCCGCTTTGACGGTCGCGATCGATTCACAATGATTCCGGGGAGACGCCATGCTGTCTCCGCGCTGTGCGCTGATTCGGACGGGAATCTTTGGATCGGCCAAAACCTGAGTGGGGGATACTACTTTGAATGGGAACAGAATCATCCGCTGCGTTATGACGGACGGGAGTATCATCAGGTTAAAGAATTTAAGGACGTCGTCGCGATTCACGAAGATCCTGAGCACGGCCTGTGGGCCGGCACGTTCCAAAACGGTGTGCATCGGCTCGAGGAGGACGGATCCTGGAAGAATTTCAAACAGACTGACGGTTTGGCGAGCCCCGATGTGCGATGTTTCGCCTCCGATCGCCAAGGGTTCCTTTGGATCGGAACAGCCCGTGGTATCACTCGATTCGATGGTCAATCGTTCGTCAGTTACGGAAGTGCGGAGGGCGGGACGAGGGCGCTAGACGTCCAATCCATCTTGCCGGATAAGGACGGGACGGTTTGGCTTGGAACGACTGTCGGCCTGGCGCGATTAAAGGAAGGTCGACTGTTTCAGATTAATAAGCTGGCGGGCGTGAGCAGCCCGAGCGTGACCGCTATCCACAAGGACGCTTCCGGATTGCTTTGGTGCGGAACGGCGGAAAACGGCCTATTTCGATTTGACCCGGCATCGACCGCGGTATTCACCGAACCGGATGGTCTGGGAGACGCTGCCGTGACCGACCTCGAGATGGGCCTGGATGGCACGATATGGATTGGCACTCGACGTGGAGGCATTTTCCGTTCTGATGGAGAAACGTTTTCTCCTGTTGAGGCGAACGGTTTGATCGCGGGGAGCCGGGTGAATGATTTGGAAATGGCGCCTTCCGGGCGGCTCTGGGCGGGAATCGAGGGAATGCCGGCGTTTGGTTTCGAGAATGGTAGGGCGGTTCGTCGCATCCACCAAGACATCGGCGCCATCTCGGCGATCTCAGATCGGGAGATCTGGTTTGTCGGTGCGCGCGACAATCTGTTTACAGACCTGGCCGGGAGACAGGATGCGCCGTTCGAGTTCTATTTTGAGATCGAGAACAACACCTGCTCGTTCCTCGATCGGCATGGAAACCAGTGGTTCGGCAATCGCGGCAAAGGGGTCTACGTTTTCAGAGCCGGCGTCGGATTCAACCTCACTGTCGAGGACGGTCTGGCGCACAACTGGGTGGAATCCATTTATGGTGACCGAGATGGCGCGGTCTGGATCGGAACGAAAGGCGGCGTATCAAAATTTGTCATGACAGACACGGCGGCGTTACCTCCTCTGACGGCGAGCCCTAAGTCGCTCCGCGCCGAATCGATTGAGATGAATGCAGCGCCATGGTTCGACGGTGATTGGACTACTTACGGTATTAACGACGGGCTCGCCAGCGACTGGGTGACTGCGATCTTCGAGGATGCAAGCGGCGTCATGTGGTTCGGGACAGAGGGCTACGGCGTCAGTCGATTCGATGGTCAAACCTGGACGTCGCTGGACACCCGGGATGGTCTTCCCGATAACTATGTTTCCGCGATTGTCGAGGATGACCGCGGGCGCGTCTGGATTGGGACGGAGAACGGGCTCTGTCGCTACCAATCGAGGACGGCCGATCCGGGTTTGACGTTGGTTTCCGTCACGACGGACGTAGAGCGAATGCTTCCGGCCGAGATCGATCCGATCTACGTTGGATCACGGGTCAGCGTGCGATACGATTCGATTGATTTGAGAACGGATTCGTCGAAGCGACGGTTTCGATGCCGGATCTATCCGTCGTCCCAATCAGAGGGTGACGAGGCGCCTCGCTCTGATTGGGGGCCAGCGACTTCAAGCACCACACACGAAATACAATTCAACGAAAGCGGGATCTTTGCTCTTGAAGTGCAAGCGATAGATCGGGACTTGAATTATTCGCAAATCAAGAGAATGACATTCAGCGTCATACCCCGCTGGTACGAAAACCCTCGAATCGCCACGCCCGCCAGCCTGGGCGTCTTCGGACTTCTGGCTCTCTCACTCTTCTTCGGTGCAAAATACCGAGTCCACCGTAATCGGGCACGATTATTCCAGGAGCAAATGATCGAGCAGGAACGCGCCGCTCGGCTTTCTCTCGAAGAGAAAAACCGACGCCTCGGCAGGACCCAGACCGCGCTGGAGGAGAACAACCGGCGACTTCGTACCGCCAAAGAGCAGGCGGAAACGGCAAACCAAGCAAAGAGCACGTTTCTGGCGAACATGAGTCACGAAATCCGGACGCCATTGAATGCGGTGCTCGGCTACGCGCAGCTTCTGAATCGCGATGACAGGCTTCCCGACGGACACCGAAGCGCGGTTTCCACCATTGAAAAGAGCGGAACCCATCTCTTGTCTCTCATTAACGAAATTCTGGATCTTTCGAAAATCGAAGCGGGTCGAATGGAGCTCAACGAAGAGGACTTTGACCTGAGGTCGCTGGTTGACGACATTGCTGCCATGCTGAAAGCGCGGTGCGATCGCAAGGGTCTCGACTGGAAGGTCGACTGGCGCATTCCGTCCAATTGGGACAACTGCCACAAGCGTCGGCTGGACGCTGCCTCACGGGCGCCTCTCCGTGGCGATGTCGGCAAGCTCCGTCAAATTCTCATCAATACTCTCGGCAACGCTGTGAAATTTACTGAAGCCGGGGGCGTAGCTTTGTCGATACGCCAGCTGCGAATCGAGCGCGCACTTCCAGAGTCAATGCCTGGGCGCGAACCAGAAGTGGCGGGGGATCGTGTGGCGTTTTCTTTTGATATAATGGACACGGGCTGTGGTATTCCCGATGACGTTCGTGGACGGATTTTCGAACCGTTTGTGCAACTCGACCAGAACGCCGATTCCGGCGGCACGGGGCTAGGATTAGCGATTTCCAAGAAGCAGATCGAAATGATGGGAGGCAAACTCCGGCTGGAATCTGAGTTCGGACGGGGCACGACGGTTTCCTTTGAACTCCCCTTCATGGCCTCGGACCAGCCGATCTTGGGTTCAGGTCTGGAGGCCGGCGAGCCCGTCGGCCGGCTCGAGAGTGCCTTCAAGGTCGCGGCGCTCGTCGTCGACGATGTGGAAGAGAATCGCGATGTCTTATCACGGATGCTGTGGTCGCTTGGCGTCGCGAGCGATCTTGCCTGCAACGGGCTCGATGCCCTCGAAGCCTTACGCGCGAAAACCTACGATATCGTTTTTCTTGATATGCGTATGCCAGTGATGGACGGCATGGAGATGTTTGAGAAAGTTGTCGACGAATTTGGCGAGGAACGACCAATGATGATCGTGGTCTCCGCCTCCGTCCTTTCCCACCAAGCCAAGGGATATGTCGACAAGGGATTCGACGGATTCATCGGCAAGCCGTTCCGGATGAGCCAAATCACTGAATGCATGGTTGATCGGTTAGGCGTTCGGTTCGAGTCCGAGACGGTCGCCAAAGAGAGGCAACCGGCCAGCCAAACCGAGATCGATCCGAGCGGAATCGAGATTCCTGAGGATCTGCTGTGCGGAATCGAACGCGCCGCACTACTATCGCGAGTCACGGAACTGGAAGAGCGTTTGCCGGAATTGGCGCGTCTGGGCGACGAAGGGAGACGATTGGCAGATTGTCTACGCGAGTTGCTTCAAGGGGCTCGTATGAGGGAGCTGAAAGATCTGGTCAAATCGTTACGCCCCAAATGAATCGATTCCTCAAGTTCTTCGTGTTTTCCGTCATCGCAATCGTGAGCGCCTCGGACGTCCACGCTCAGAACCGCGTGCTAAGCTTGGACGGCCAGAGCGGTTTCGCGCGCCTACCGGATCGTCTGTTCGAGGGACTGGAGCAAGGAACGCTCGAGGCCTGGGTGAATTGGGAGGAGTTCTGGTATTATTCGTCTCCCATCACAATCGGCGCTCCGCTCCACTCGTTCGGATTCAACAATCATGAGATTCACGCGGACCTAAAATTCTATGCCTATTCGGATCAAGAGGTCTCGCGCGTTACTGCGGCACCAAACGTCCTGCGCCGCGACCAATGGTACCACATCGCGGGCGTTTTCGGTCCTCTTGGAATGAAATTATACGTGAATGGCGTCCTGGTTGCAGAGGATGACGAGGCCGTTGGGTACACGATGCCCGCGACTGGCGCCCGCGCTTTTCTGGGGCGGCAACTGCACCCGGACAACGCCTATTTCGAAGGGCGAATCGACGAAGTGAGACTCTGGAACACTCAGCGGACCGCAGACGAATTGAACGCGAGCCGGCATCGAACATTGACCGGGCGCGAGGAAGGACTGATCGGCTACTGGAATTTCGATCGGGGCGACGCCACCGACCTGTCCCGATTCGAGCAACACGGACGCCTTGAAGGGACAGCGGTCTGCGTCGTCGAAGAATTACCGAGCCGCGAAGCCTTGCTCTCGCCTGTGTTGATGACCGGTCGGGTGGTGGATGCCGCAGGAAATCCTGCGTCGGACGCGTTCATTTCGTTATTCGACGACCGAAGCATTATTGGAGAAACCGGGGCACGCTATCCCACGGACGCGGACGGCGCCTATCGTTTCTGGCTTCTTCCCATTGAAGATCGCGTCATGCTACGCGCAGCGCGCGGCGACTTTTCGGACTGGAAGATGCGGGTTCCGCGCGATCAGCTCAGCGTGCCGGTGGTTTTCCAGATCGCGGAGACCAGCCGTCTCTCCGGGCGGCTCTCCGCGCTTGACGGTTCCGGACATCCCTACCGGCTGGTTCAAGCAGTCCAGGACGGCAAGGTGTACGCCTCCACCCTGTCGAACGATCAGGGTTACTACGAAATTGTCGACCTTCCGCCCGGCGATTACCAGTTGAGAGCCGAAGGCGCCGAAGGCTTCCATGACTATCGAGGTCCATTGGAGAGCCCGACACTAGAAAGTGCCTTGATTGTTCTGAACCCCGGATCGTCGCGAGATGGATTGGACATCCGTTTTGCTCCGTTCAATCAGGGCCAGTGGACTCGCTATGGCGCATTCGAAACCGGAATCACTCTCGGTCGCATCGTCGAGATCCAATCCGCTCCTAACGGCGAGCTCTGGCTGGCTTCCGACACCGCTGGCATCTGCCGCTTTGATGGCAAGAACTTCGTCAAGACGACCGAAGCCGACGGCGTCCGTTTTGACGACCTCCGACAAGCGCACATGGAGCCGGACGGAACCATGTGGCTCGGAACCGTCTCAGGAAACCTGATTCGTTTCGATGGAATCAACCGAGCCGAATTGATCGCTTCTCCAGATCGCGCACTCGGACATATCACCGAGATCTTCCGGGATTCGGCAGGCACCCTCTGGGTGGGACGGTTCGACAACTCACGTGGCGAGCTTTGGCTGGGGAGACGCGACAGCGTTTCTCTGATTCGTCGAACCAACGGTTCGTTAGAGCCTGTTCCTGCGCTTAGCGACCTGCGCGACGTAGTCCAGGATATGGACGGCAAACTTTGGGCCGCGACTTGGGGACACGGGGTGTTCCATCGCGTCGACGGAGCCTGGCTTAACTATAAACCGAAGGACGGATTGCCGTCCGCGCGCGTTCATTGCGTTGCGGTCGATGCGAATGGAAATATTTGGTTAGGTACGGCTGAGGGCCTCAGCCGCTACGACGGCGTCGCCTTCCAGAACTATGGCCGAGAGGACGGTTTGGCCGACGTAGACGTTCGCCTCGTTTATCCCGACGACGACGGCACGATCTGGATTGGCACACCCAGCGGACTCTCTCGGTTTGACGGTCGGCGCTTCGTTAACTTCAACCGCATCGGCGATGTCGACGTGCCAAGAATTACCGCGATTCATAAGGACCCATCGGGCATGCTTTGGTGCGCCGCGGATCCGGGAGGTTTGTTTCGATTCGATCCCGACTCGACGATCACATTCGATCAATCTCACGGCATGCCAGACGATTACGTGACACAATTGCTTAAAGACCCGAACGGCTCGATCTGGATCGGAACTCAACAAGCGGGGGCGTTCCGAATCGATCGCGATCGGGCCCTTCACGCTAAAGCCGATTCCGATCAGACCGGCCTGAGCGTCAGCCAACTGACTTTTTCTCAGACCGGTCACCTTTGGATGATTGGCAGCCGCGGGATGAAGAGGATTGACTCCGGCGGATACCTCGTCGACATCGGCGCTGCTCCGTGGTCGAACAGCGCCGTTCTCCCGCTGCCAAACGGCGTGACTTGGGCATCCAACAATGAATCCATCCAGATCTACCGAAATTCAAAGTTGATCGAAGGGCGGGTTTCTTTGGTTGGGGGATTTCCGTTCGATGACATATCCACCATGACGCTTGATTCAAGAGGCAACATCTGGCTTGCCCGGTCGGACCGCGGGGTTTACTGGGGTTCCGATGGCGTGTTTCATCGGTTGACCAGCGACTTTGGCCTGGCGGACCTGGGAGTCGAATCGATTTACGAAGATTCAAGCGGGGCATTGTGGCTATCGACTCGAAACGGAATCTCACGGTTCGACTATGAGGACACGCCGAAGCGGAACTTGGACGAGCTCCCCTATGAATTCGGCGTGTTTAGTGAAGTCCAGATGGGGGAGCCGGATGGCTTGCCTGGACGCTGGACGACGTATACGACTGAGGACGGCTTGGCGCACAACTGGGTCCTCACAGCGTTTCAAGACCGCGATGGCGCGATGTGGTTTGGAACCAAGGGGCACGGGGTCGTGCTGTTCGATGGCGAATCGTGGTCGTCGTTAGACGTCGCTGATGGGTTGCCGGGAAACAACGTGACGGCCATTGCGCAGGACGACGATGGGGGCATGTTGTTTGGTACGACAAGAGGTCTTTGTGTCTACAGGCCGCGCAGGGCTGCTCCGACTCTCCGGTTTTCGTCGATTGTCACGGATCGGGCCTACGCAAATTCGACCTCGATTGAGCCCTTTTCCGTCGGCACTCGATTTACGGCGCGTTTCGACTCGGTGGATCTCCGAACCGATCCTGTGAAGCGACGGTTTCGATGCCGCCTCTATCCGGCCGGCGAACCTTTTGGGGCTTCATTTGATTGGATATACAAGGGTTCCGACGCGACGTTTGAATCCACGATTCAGGAGTCTGGTGGTTATGTTTTCGAGGCCCAGGCCTTGGACCGCGATCTGAACTACTCGCAGAGCAATTACCTGCGTTTTTCAGTGTTTCGTCCGTGGCATCAAGACCCGCGTTTCGCGGCGCCAGCATTCGGAGGAATCGGATTGCTACTCGCATTCTCAGTCTTCTTCGGAGCCAAATATCAGATTCACCGACGTCGGGCAGGCTGTCTCCGAGAGCAGATGGTCAATCAGGAACGCGCCGCGCGTCAATTGCTTGAGGAGAAGAACCAGAGCATCGAGAATGCCAAAACTGAGCTCGAGAGAAACAACCGCCGGCTGGAGATCGCGAAGAGCCAAGCCGAGTCGGCCAACCGCGCCAAGAGCACATTCCTGGCGAACATGAGCCATGAGATCCGTACCCCGCTAAATGCCGTTCTTGGATATGCGCAGCTACTCGACCGAGACAGTCAACTGCTTCCCGAACATCGCAGCTCCGTGGCGGCCATCGAGAGAAGTGGAGACCATCTGCTGACCTTAATTAACGAGATTCTCGACCTCTCCAAAATTGAGGCGGGTCGAATGGAATTGAATGAGAAGGATTTCAACCTATGGTCATTGATCGAAGATTTACGGGTGATCTTTGAGCCCCGATGCGAGGCGAAAGGGTTGAGCTGGGTTGTCCGCTATGGATGCAATGAGGTGGAGAAGGCTGATCTCATCCATTCCAATACCGTTGTTCGGGGCGATGCGGGAAAACTTCGTCAAATCCTCATTAACCTTCTCGGGAACGCGGTGAAGTTCACTGAAGGGGGGGCGATCAAACTGACGGTCTATCTAGGGCGAAGGCAGCCTACGACGGGCCGAGGCGAGGGGGCTACAGGTGACCGAAGCAGAGGAGGGGACAGTCGTTGGTTTGCCTTCTCCGTTCAAGACACCGGAAGGGGCATCCCCGAGGAAGCACAGGAGCGAATCTTTGAACCTTTCGTTCAGGAGGGCGCCGAGGCCCGAGCAGGGGGGACAGGGCTCGGACTTGCGATTACCAAAAAGCAGGTTGAGTTGATGGGGGGATGCCTCCGACTGGACTCAAAGCTTGGCGAGAGCACGACGGTTGAGTTTGAGGTTCCCTTTGTGATCTTAGAGTCATCCCAGTTCGAGCCTCGTGATCGAGAGAAGAATGTTGTTCGAGGACTTAAACCCGGTAATCGAGTCCGAGCACTCATCGTCGACGACGTGGAGCAGAACCGAGACGTGCTGGCACAAATGTTGGAGTTGGTTGGTGTCGATGTAGGCTTGGCGACCAATGGACGCGAGGGGATTGAACGATTGCGAAGCGGAATTTACGACATTGTGTTTCTCGATTTGCGGATGCCAGGGATGAACGGACGGGGAACGTTTCAAGAAATTGTCGAAGAATTTGGTGAGATCCGTCCAAAGATCATCATTGTTTCGGCGTCAGTGCTTGCCCGCCAAGAGGAGTATCCATTCATTCTGGAGGTCGATGGATTTATTGGGAAACCGTTCCGGTTTGAGGCAATCACTGATTGTCTTCGGACACAGCTCAAGGTTGAGTTTGAGACGACCGAGCCGGCACCGAGGAGTGAGACACTCAATCGCGATCTTGATCTCGAAGATCTTGATGTGCCCAAGCCTCTGCTCGATCGAATTCGTCGTGCTGCTGTACTGTCCCGTGTTACCGAACTTGAAGAATTCCTGGGCGAGCTCGATGGACTCGGAGATCGAGAACAGCAACTTTCTACCCGATTGCGAGGTTTGCTTCAGGGAGTGAAAATGAAGGAACTCAAAGCGCTCGTGCAGAGGCTGTAGATGCCGCCATCTAATGGTCGCGTGATGTCGAAAAACTAGATTCGCTCCTTTCTTGTTAGTGGCTACCCGTAGTGTTCGGAAAATAGATCAGTGGCCAACGTGTTGAAATCAAGGGGCTTAAGATCTTGAAGATCGAGGGTGATAGATCATCGTTTTCTGGATGGATCCATTGAGATTTATTCTGATTTGAACCTACAAGCCAGCCATTAGCAGCTGGACTGCCAGAGTATTGATGAAGCTAGAATCGGCTTCTCGGCTACGAACCCTCATGCATTGAGCCCATTTGGACGCTTGGCTCCCATTGTTGGGAATTCTAGTTTTGGAGCGCTCGCGTCTCTTGGCGATGAGATCGAGGAAAGATTGCCTACGATCAAACTGAACATCCAAACGCCTTGCCCGCCTCCGAGCGATGTCCTGGTTAGTCAGAGGATCGGATTCTACTGAATCGTCATTTCCTCTCAGATTCAGTAATGGATGCGACCGATTCTGCGATGTCGTCAGAACAATACTCTCCAATGTTCTGGATGACGAACCGGTGCTTCCGCCATCAAGTGTGAATGGTTGGGCTGGAAGTCATTGGTGGCAAATGATTTGGAGTGGTTTTTAGGCGAAGAAGGTCTACCGTCTGAGCAATAGTGAAGAAACCATGTTGTCCCAACACTGAATGTCCATCTCTTAAAGCGGGAGAAAAGGCGACAGTTGCTCCGCATGGATTCTACAAGACTCGGTCTGGAAGAAGACGGCGATATCGATGTTGCGCCTGCAAATCGACCTTTGGTTCCACGAGACGGACAGCGTATTATCGGCTGCAACATCGGCGGGCACTTTTTGACGAGGTGGCGAGTTTGAACGTTGAAGGCGTGAACAAATCAGCGATCTCACGAGTGAAAGGAATCGCTTGGAATACGGTTCATCGTTGGCTTGAAAGAGCAGGGGA
>CAJXVR010000231.1 GCA_913061285.1 uncultured Verrucomicrobiota bacterium
GTTCTGGCCTGTTGCTCGTTCGAGTTGCGATCAGGAAGAGGTGGCTATCGTCTTCCGAAAAGGCCATATCTTCGAACTGAAGAGCAAGGATCGACAGCGACTCGACCGATGAAACTGGATGGCCGGTCGTGGCGTTCCAGAAATCGACTCGGATCGTTGAGGTTCTTGGAGGATCTATAAACGAAAATGTTGTCAGCAAGCGTCCGTCGTTGGAGAAGCGAAACTGCTCAGACTGGACCGGGATACTAAACTGAAGTGATCCGCTAGCGAGATTCCAAGCTTCCATCACGCCGAAACGGTCGGCGATTGGGTAATAGTCAGCACCGGTTACGGCATGTGAACCCGATGGGGATATAGCGATACTTCCGAGACCATACGTGTTCGAAGTTTGAATTGGGTTCTGGAGCTGAGAAGCCGAAATGTTCCAGACACCAGCGCTGGTAGCGCTCCCTCTGCTTCCTCCACCAAACACTACTAATCCATGCGCCTTACTGAATGCAATGCCACCGTTCGTGGAGGCATTGTCTTGAGTAACGGTTTTCAAATGTTGCCCAGTCGTTACAGACCAAACCTCAAGCGCGCTCGATTCGCTGCCTGTCAGAACGAGATCCTCGGCGAAAGCAACGGTGAATTGAGGGACAATGGATTCGGATACGAGTGGTGTGTGGGTGAAAACCGTTTCCTCTTCCGGGTGATAGATGATCACCCCACCGACCATCGGGCCAATGTTTCTCCAACTGTTGTAGGCAACCCATGCGATTTCATCATTGCTGGATAGGGCTAGTTTTCTGGGGGCAACAGGCAGGTCGAGCCTATCGATAAGGCTACCGTTGTTGGTGGAACGTACCTCAATCCCAGATGGCACGGCCAAAACCATCCAACTACCATCTCGGTTAACTTCAATGTCTGTGGCTGGCTCGGGGAGATCGATCATGAAATCGACTCTCGTCTCAGCCTGCGTCACTGCTATCGTTGCCAGCGTGAGAAGGGGAATGAAGAAACTCAACCATTGCTTCTGCTGGAACTCTTGGCAGGGCATCCTGGGTATCATCGTTCTTGCCGGTGTTTATTCATGATATCGCCAAAAGAAAGCATGGTGCGTGCCAGTGGGACGAACGAAGAATTAGTTTTTGACTAGAGTTTCTTGGCTTTGGCTGTCGTTCCTGAATATTCGTAACGGTTGCAGCTGTTGCATTTATGACGGGAGCACCTAGTCTCAATTGGTATGTGGAAATGGGTGGCAATCATCGTGGAGGTTCTCCGGTCGGCGTTGCGAGAACGATCAAAGCTGTTGGCCGAGAATCTTGCGTTGCGACATCAGGTCATGGTTCTGAAGCGCAGTGTTGTGTGACCAAAAATCCGGGAGTCGGATCGACTATTCTGGGTGCTGTATTCTAAGTACGTCGTAGGGTGGCAGGACTTAGTTGAATTCGTTCAGGTGAGGACAGTTACCCAGTGGCAGAAGCGAAGGTTTGGACGTTTTTGGTTCTCCAAGGCGAAGGCCGGCAAGGTCGGGAGGCCGACCATTTCAAAGGAGCTACGTGGGCTGATCAGGCAGATGAGCGAAGCAAATCCGCTCTGGGGAACGCCACGGATCATCGGGGAACTTGAAAAGCTCGGAATTGAAGTCAGTCGAGCGACCGTGGACAAATACCGCGTGCGGGTGAGACGGAACCCTTCACCAAGCTGGAAGGCGTTCCTGAAGAATGAGGCGAAAGCAATCGCAGGGATTGATTTCTTCACAGTCGCGACTCTGAACTTCCGTGTACTGTATGTGTTTGTTGTGGTGATGCATGATCGTCGGAAAGTCATCCACTTCAACGTGACGGAGCATCCAAGTGCGGAGTGGACAGCACAGCAGATTGTGGAGGCATTTCCTTGGGAGACAGCGCCGAAGTACCTATTGAGAGACAACGATGGAATTTATGGGAGGGAGTTTACCAAACGCGTCAAAGGGATGGGAGTTGAGGTGGTCCGGACAGCGTGTCGGAGTCCTTGGCAGAATCCTTATACCGAACGCCTAATCGGTTCAATACGTCGAGACTGTCTCAACCATGTGATCGTCATAGGTGAAGAGCATTTGCGGAGCCTGTTGCGGTCCTATTTCGATTACTACCATCGGAGTAGAACTCACTTAGGGCTATCCGGAGATTGTCCGGAATCAAGAAAAGTCGATCCACCCGAGAACGGAAGAATCGTGGAGATCCCGAAGGTTGGGGGACTGCATCATCAGTATGTTCGGAAAGCTGCGTAATCGCGTGACATGTATTTTCAGGAACGACACATGACGACACTCGCTTCCTGATGCGTTTCTCGGTAACTGGAGCAGGCCTTGTTTGGAGCGGCGGGACGGATCGATTGAAAAGAAAGAATTGAGAAGTGCTCGTCGCTGGATTGGTGTGGCGTAATTCTACTAAGGGGCTAGAGTTTCTATACGCCAGTAGTTTCGGTCGGGGTAGGTCTTTTGATGCTACCGAGTGAGAAGTGTTGTGCCGGACTTGTTTCCGATGGCGATATCAATGTGCTCGTTGGTATTGGTCTTGCCGATTGCGATTTGGCGGCCTACGCCTGCATTTTGGCTAATGAGATGTTGTGAAAATGTGGTTCCTGTGTCGGAACGGTCTAAACGAAACCAGTAGAGCACGGGGTCGGCTTCTGGCTCCGGATCTCCCTCGGGGCCATGGGCGAAGCGGCATTTGCCGGTAATGATGTCTTTGAGACCGTCGCCGTCCACATCGGCCAGGGCTAGGGCGTGAAGTTGTGAGAAAGGGGTGCGGCTGTCGGTTGGTTTTCCATCTTCTCGTAGGAGGGTGTGTTGCTTGAATATGCGGGCCCCGTTCTCGGTGTCTTGTTCGAACCAGGCCAAGCCGTATCCATGGGCTGCGAGACTCATGATCAGGTCCTTGTCGTTGTCGCCGTCGACATCGTAGGCAAAGATTTGTGCTCCGCCTGGAAAGGGCAGACGCCGGCTCGGGCGCAGGTCGTATCGGTGGAACGTCCATGGGGTGTTGCTAGTCAGCGTGCTTGGTTGTTTGAACCACCCATCTTTGGTCAAGAGATCTTCTCGCTCGTCGCCGTCGATGTCACCGATGCCGAGACCATGGACGTAGGGACCGAGTTTGAGCGGCGCTGAGATGGGGTGGAAGGTCCAGGGTGACTGTGGGCTCTTTGGCTTGGATTGCGCGTATCCGAATGCCCCATTGCTAACGCAGAAGAGTTCGTCGACTTGGTCGCCATCGAGGTCGAAGAGAAACGGGGATTCGTTGCCGACTCCGTTGAGGACGAGATGTTTTTGCCAATGCCCTTCTTTGCCTCTCGGATTCTCGAACCAATGGGCAGCGGTTCCCGGAAAGGCTACGATCAGAATATCACTCCATCCATCCCGGTTGATGTCATTCACGAAGACGAGGAAGTTGTCGTTGGTGTAACCGTTCTTGTTGGGATCTTTTGGTGCGGGTGGGTAGAACTCGTGCCTTGCTTGAAATTCGGGGCCTTCGTACCAGAATGGGCCGGAAACGAGATCAGAATGAGCATCCCCGTTGAAGTCGCCGAACGCAGCGCCTTCTCCGTGATACTCCTTTTCCAGGTGGCGGGAGTGAAATTCGATCTCGCCTGCCTGCGAGACAGCAAGACTGAGGATCAAGCCCGAGAACCAGAGTGCCGCGTTGATTGCTTTCCCTTTCATGGTTCTGAGTCCCGATGCTTCAGCCCTGCCCCCTTGAGGGGAGGGCGTCATCGAATCCTCTAGCTGAGTTGGAGCGCCCCGTCGGCGCAGAAGCGTTCAGTGCCGAATGTCTTCAGATTCTTATCACCCATTGCCTGAGCCAAGGCGAGCCACAGCCGGTTGTGAGGGGTTCCTTCGAAATCGAGCGCTCGGTTCGTTTTGAAACCGGCTCCGCCACCAATACAGACAAACGGAATGTTGTTGAGTGTGTGTGAATTCCCTTTTCCGAGCTCATTGACCCAAACGATTTGTGTGTAGTCCAGCATACTGCCGCCGATACCTCCGGGTTCGGGGGTTTCCGAGAGCCGTTTGGTCAGGTAGGCAAGCTCGGTCGCGAACCAGATGTTGATTCGTTTCAGCTTCTCGTAGGCATCGGCGTCTTTGTCTGGTTTGTGGGACAGGGAATGGTGACCGTCTTTGACGTCGAGCCAGCGCATCCGGGCTTGGCCCACGGATCGCATATACTGGAGGCTAGCTACTCGTGCCATGTCATTGGCAATGGCGTTGACCAGTAGATCAATTTGCATGCGGCTGACCTCAGGCGTGTTGTCATTGACCAATTCGATGTCGGGATCGATGTCTGGTTCTGGATGGTCAAGATCGTTTTGAGCCTTGGCGGCAGCAATGTCATTCTCGAGTTGCCGGACGAGATCCAGGTGGTCGTTCAGGAGGGCCCGATCCTCTTGGCTGATCCGGCTGGTAATGCGCTTTAAGTCATTGCGAACATGGTCAATCACACTCGAGAGATGTTCTCTGTCTTTGCTTCCCCCATAGAGTTTGTTGAACATTTGATTGGGATCATCGATGGGGGCGACGGGCTTGTCGTCACCGGCATAGCACATCCGAGTCCAGGGATCGGCTCGATTGGGAACGGCTACCCCAAACTCGAGGGATCCAAAGCGGGTTCTGGTCGCTTCATTCGATTGAAAGTGGTTGCGAATGTGCTGGTCAATGGAGATCCCACTTGCCCAACCGGCGGGGCTGTCTGATCCGCCCTGGATGTTTCCTGGGTTCAGTTCGGTTGCCGTTAGCAGACAGGACATCCCGCGCATGTGGCCATCGCCATCACCGCGGATCTTGTTGTTGACGCCCTTGAGGAGAAGCATCTTTTCGCGGTAAGGGGCTAGTGGTTCGAGGATAGGCTTGAGTGCGAGTGGCGTCTCCTCGCCAAAACTGTCCGGCCAAAATTCTTTGGGCAATGTTCCGTTTGGTGAGAACATGACGATCAAACGCTGGCGGGGGAAGGTGCTTTGAGCGACGCTCTTCGCCTGAAGACTCGGCAGGCCGGCGACAAAGGGCATCGCTGCAAGCCCGATGCCGAGATCTTGCAAGAACTGTCGTCGTTGAAAATCGATCTTATTCATAACGCTGACTCCGAATCTTCGTTTGGTTCCCGGTGCAAGGCGGTGACCAAGGCAATTTCTGCGATTAATTCCTGGATGTTAAACCCATTTTCGACGAAGTGCAATCGCAGCTCGTCTTTGATTTCCCGCCCGTAGGCCGCGGGTGTTTGCTTGATGAGGTGTCGGAAAAGGTGGGCCACAAAGGCATTGTGCGCCGTCACGCTCGTCGCTGCAAAGCTGGCGACTTCATGGGCGCTGCTGAATTCTTTGCTCTCTCCCTCGATGGTAACGTACTCCGACGCCGTGTCGACGGGCTGATCATTCTCGGTCGTTCGCCAGCGCCCCACAGCATCGTAATTTTCCAAGGCAAAGCCGAGAGGATTGATAATCGAGTGGCAGGTCATGCAGGCGGCGTCTCGGGTGAGACGAGTGATTTTCTCCCTCATGCTGAGATCATCGGGGAATTCGTCGTTCTTGAACGCTACGGCAATTGGAGGCGGTTTTAGGCCTCTTCCCATGACGTTTCTCGTGAGGAATACGCCGCGATGGATGGGGGAAGTGGTGTCGTGGTAGGAGAATGCGCTGAGTAGGTAGGGATGGGTTAGGATTCCGGCGCGTTGATTTGAGAACGAAATGGGAAGAAATGCGTTTGGATTGGAGTCGTGATTTGAGTCTGGGTGTGAATCTGAATCGGAATCATCCTGCTGTGCGCTGGGTGAAGCGTTGTAGAGACCAGCCAGTCGTTCGTTCAAGAGGAGTTGATCGGTTAGGAGTAATTCACGATAGTCCGAGCCCTCACTCCAGACGACTTGCTCGATTGCGAGATCAAGTGAATACCTGAGATCGTTCATAACCAGTTCATCAAACTCGGGAAAGAGCTGGGCATCCTTGCTAAGGTCGCGATCCTCAATCTCAAGCCAATGATGGAAGAACTGCTGAATCTTTGATCGCGCCCGTTCGTCGTTCAGCATCCTCTGAATCTGCGCCTTAATTTGAGGGACAGAACCGAGATTGCCCCGTTCCGCGGCTGTGATCAGCGCTTGATCTGGGATGGAGTCCCAGAGGCTTAGGGCCAAGCGGGAGGCGATGCTGAATTGATCCTGGTTCGGCTTGTCGTCTGCGGGGAGAACGTAGAGAAAGTTCGGGGACGTCAAGATCAGAAGCACGGCCCGGCGGACCGCGTTTTCTGGGTTGAGGCTTGTGGCGAAAATGTGTTTTTCAAAAAGATCTCGCTCACTTGATTGCAGTGGGCGACGAAAGGCACGAGCAGCGAGCTGGAAGACAAAAGATTGAAGCTTTGCGCCTCGGTCAGGGCTATTGTCGGCGACCCTAGCCAGGATGGGGAGGCGGTCGACGATTTCGCTGGCCGTCGCGATTGCTCCCTGAGTGACTGCGCTGTGCCAGCTCGGAGAGACGGAGCTTCCTCGTTCATAGCCCGCGCTTCGGTCGTCGGCTGGGAAGGGGGTGTCGACCACGTAGCTACGGACAGTGGGTTCCGTTTGAACGAATCGATCATCAAGTAGTCGCCATGACCCCTTGGGCTGTTTCCATTCCAATTTGATGGAAGCGATCTCTTCCTTGTATTTGAAGAATTCGAGACGGATCGGATATTTTCGACCTCCCAATAGGAAAACGCGTGCGGTGTGGTGTCGCATCTTTCCTGAACTCACCCAGCCATCAATGATGGCTTTTTGGCCAGCAACCGAGCTGTCATCTCTCATCTTTCGACGTTTGCCTGTGTTCTCTGCGTTGAGATAGAGGCGAGCTCCATTGGGCGTGCTGACGCGAAATTCATAGTAGCCGGAATCGTGGGCCTTTAAGGCGCCTTGCCAAATGGCCGAGAATTGTTCCGCGGATATATTCTCAGCGGGGCTTTCAGTGCCATAGTCGAAGTTGATGACTGAATCCACTCGCTCGAGCCCTAGCTTGTCAGCCTTGCTCATGCCTTTGGATTGAAAATACTCGGCGTCGAATCCGGCGTTCGCTTCGGCATGAGCTTCGGCTGGGGGAGAATCTTTCGATGTTGCGCCCGGGGTGAAGGAGGCGACGAGATCTGCAATCGAATTGCGATATTGAGAGACGGTGAGACGAGTCAGCTCAATTCTTGGTTTGGGCTCCCGATCTTGGCGTGCTGCAGGGGAGTAGAATTGGTGGTAGATGTAGGCGGCGACTTGTGCTGCGTCATCGCCGGTGACGTGTTCTGGTTCGTCCTCCGGCATGGTCCGTTCGATCAAGCGGGCGAGGGATTTGATGGAACGGTCCCCGTAGAGTGGTTCGTCATACTCCCCTTCGGTGCCCTGGCCTTGGTCTCCGTGGCACCGGCTACAATGCTCGGCGTAGATCGCTCGACCACCGTTCAGTTCGGCCTTGCGTTCGATTACGATTTCGCTGCCGCTGAGGGTTCCTGCGGTTCCAATAATACCGAAAAACCCTAGTAGAGCTGCCCGGGCGCTCCCGATTCTGAAGAAATCGGAATTGTCGGATTTGTCTTTTGGTTTGTGTCTATGCGAGTCACGCATGCCTAAATTCTATTTGGAGACTTGCGGATCGTCGATACCTAGAAAAGGGATCTTTTCGATCGCTTAAGATCGGCTCGGCACGATTCGCAGCCAGCGAGCTCATTGCGTGGTGCCGCACGTCTCCAAGACTAGGGACTAAAACCCTATAGGAGGCGTTACAGGAAATTGTCGACGAGTCGAGTTTTACCCGTGCCTCGAGTCAGGATGTGTCCCCGTGAAAAAGGGGGGGCTTCTCAGTCTAGGCAGGAACCGAGAACGCGCCGGCTTCATAGCAGTTGCGACGTTCCTTGCCGACCATATCTAGCGGGCTTAGCTGATAGAATTGCCGCATTTCTTTGGCAAATTTATCGTATTTGGTGAACCCAAGATCGAGGGCAATGGCTTTGAGGGGCCTTCCAGAGCGGATGAGATGGCGTGCTCGAATCATTCGTTGCAGTCTCATCCAGTATTTGGGAGAGATCCCGATCGTTCTGAGGAATTGACGTTCTAGCTGGCGGGGCGATATGTTCAAGTGCTCGGAAACCTGATTGACTTTGTAGCCACAATCTAGCGCCAGGTCAGCCAGGTTTACCGGTGCCGAGGCCAATCGTTGGTTCTCGTAGATAACGATGTCGTTCTTATACTTGACCATGACTGTGACTCGATAATCGGGCGCTTTTCACGCTGCGGGCTGTTTTGCAGTGCTTTGAAAAACGGGGCTTCTATTCTCTTGGTTCTATCGGACGTTCATTGGTTGGGCTTGAGTCGTTTTCATTCCTTACGACCCTCTTCGGGGCGACCAGATTGGATCAATCATTTGATCGTTCCAGCGTTTCCATGCTGTGATGAGCTCTTGGAGATGATGTGAGTCGCTTGTCGATAGATCATTCTTCTCGGATGGGTCAATCCGCAGATTGTAGAGTTCCCATTGCTTGGGTTGTCCTCGTTTGGGGTTCTTAAGGATCTTCCAGTCGTCTTTTCGAAGTGCTGTCTTGTTTCCTTGTCTCCAGAAGAGCTCTTTGTGAGGGCGCTCTTGTTTCTCTCCGGTGAGATAGGGGATGAGATTGATGCCGTCGTAGGTTTTGTTTTTTCTTAGTGATGCCCGAGAGACGCTCGCTGCGGTTTTAAAGATGTCAAGGGATGTCACCGGATGCTGATAGGTGGATGATCTAGGCAAGGTTCCTTTCCATTGGATCAGGAAGGGGACCCGGATTCCGCCCTCGTAGACGCTTCCTTTGCCGTCTCTAAGCGGTTGATTACTCGATGTCAGTTCTTTTGTCGGACCTCCATTGTCGCTGATGAAGAAGATCAGGGTGTTTTCTTCCAGCTGGTTTCTTCTCAGCGATTCAAGAATGGACCCGACACTGTCGTCCAGGTTGCTCAGCATGGCGGCGAAGATCCGACGTTGGATGTCACGAATGTGTGAAAAACGGGCCATGTATTTTTTTGCCCCTTGAAGGGGGCTGTGTACCGCATTGTAGGGGACGTACAAAAAAAACGGGGCATGTTGGCTACGGTCGATGAAGTCGACGGCCTCTCGTGTGATGGCATCGGTGAGATAGGCCGTTTCATTGACGGGTTGACCTGATCGTAGGATTGGATTGTCGGCGTCGTAGTCCGGTTCCGTGTAGCCCATGTGGGTCGAATAAATCAGTTCTCCGCTCGGTGAGGTCCATCGGCCTTTGCCTCCTCCGGGAAGCACTCGTCGGCGAAGCCAGGTCGTGGTTCCTTTGTAGGGTGGGGGGACGAAGTAATGGCCTTCGTGGAGGAAACCGAAAAACTCATCGAATCCGCGTCGGATCGGATGATACTTGGCGGTCCCACCGAGGTGCCATTTGCCAAACATTCCCGTGACGTAGCCGGCATCGACCAAGAGCTCTGCGATGGTTGTCTCACTGCTAGGAAGACCGGCGGACGGATCTTCATTTTGGGCTCCGATGGGGTTGAACTCATAGCCGAATCGAGTCTGATACCGTCCTGTAATCAGTCCTGCCCGAGAGGCGCTACAAAAGGCGGCGGTGACGTATCCTTGAGTGAATCGTATCCCGTTTTCTGCGAGTGAATCGATGTTGGGTGTCGGAATCTCTGGGTTGCCTTGACAGCCTAGCTCGCCATAGCCGAGATCGTCGGCGACGAGGATTACGATGTTGGGTTGCAGCCGCTGCTGCGGGCCTTGGGCCTCGATGGCGAGGTGGAGTGAAAACACGAGACAACTGACGAGCCAGGGGAATCGACGGTGCCAAGGATCAGTCATTGTTTTCTCTTTGTGGAGCCCACTTGGACAAAATGCATTATTGAGAGCCTGTGATACTACTCAGGCTTTCCGGCGTTGGTCGAGATTATTGAGTGTTGCCAACAGCTTTTCCATGCTCCAACTGTCATCGAGGGCTTCGGAGAGGTAAGAAGCTTGGCTTCGGGGAGCGGTCCCGCTGGTCGGAGGGTCCGAGTCAAGATTCGTCGGGAATGAATAGCCCTCAGCGAGGGCTGCAATGACATCGTGTTGCCTTAGCTCGGTGAGGATTGTTGCTGCTTTTCGTTTCACTAATTCTGGGTAGACTGCCTCGATCATTCGATATCGATTCACCGATTCCATCGTGCGCCCAAAGGCGGATGAGATCTGTATTAGATTGGCGATGCGATCCGTCTCTGAGTGGTTGGAGCCAGCGGCATGGAAGAGGGCTGGGTTGAAAAAGAGAAGGTCGCCCTTTTTCATTGCCAGTTGAATGGCATGCTTTCGGAAGTAGTCCACAAAAACGGGATTTCGGAACTGGAGATAGCCGGGCGTGTATTGCTGGGAATACGGAAGGAGCTGGGTCGGGCCGGATTCGATCGGCATATCATTGTGAACAATGGCTCCCTGAAGGGTAAGGAATTGAGACATGACCTGAGCGTGTTCAGGAAATAACGCGCTCGTTTCGTCGGACTGAAAGCCCAGATGATAGTCTCGATGTGGTGACTGAGCTTGGCTCCCTGGTTTGACGATATTGACTTGAGCGGTCAGTTGATAGAGCGGCCCGAGCCAAGCCTGGCAGGCGAGGGCAATCAATGAGTTGCCGTAGTAATCAGCAAATAGGTGTGGCGCTTTCAAGACCGACTTTTCGAGAGAATTCCAGATCCGTTCATTTGTTCCGAAATGGTCTCCTTTGGCAGATCCGTGCGCTTGTTCTTCGGCAATGATATCGCGAAAGACATTCGTCATTTCGTCAATGATCTCTTGGGCGGAAAATCCATCGCGAACCACGAAGACGCCGGGCCCTTTTTCGAGGCAACAGCGCCACTCATTGAGGAGGGCAAGCCGGGGCCTTGGCGTCTCTATGGTGTCGAGTAACTCCTGGCCCTGGTAGATTGGGACTTGCGAAAGGATGCCACTAGCTTCCGGGTAGTTACTCGCACGGGTCGTCTGCTGGCATAGTGTCGCGAAGTGAGAGATTTCTTGATCAAGGTTCATTGTGCTGACGCAATGAGAGACCCTCGTGGACTCGGGCAAGACTCGCAAGCGCGTTATTTGATCTTCTGTGTGATCAAGCGTTCGAGCTTTCGAGTGTCTGCCGCAAAACGGCGGATCCCGTCAGCGAGTTTTTCTGTAGCCATGGCATCCTCGTTCATGAGCCAGCGGAAGTTGCCTTCATCGGTCGGGATCTTTTCAATGCTCATAGAAGCTGACGCTTCTGGGGTGAGCTTTCTTGGTACTTCGCCGCTGTTCGCCTGGAGCTGATCTAAGAGGCTTGGGCCGATCGTCAGTAAATCGCAACCGGCGAGCTCGGTGATTTCATCGGTATTTCTGAAACTGGCACCCATCACTTCCGTTTCGTAACCGAACTTACGATAGTAGTGGTAGATATTGGTCACTGAAATCACACCTGGATCCTCGGAAGGGGAATAGCTATCTTTCCCAGAATTTGCCTTGTGCCAATCAAGGATGCGGCCGACGAAGGGGGAAATGAGTTGGACCTTTGCTTCGGCGCATGCGGCGGCCTGTGCGGATGAAAAGAGGAGGGTCAAATTGCAATGGATGCCTTCTTGCTCTAGGCGTTCTGCGGCGCGAATGCCTTCGTAGGTTGAAGCGATCTTGATGAGGATACGTTCACGGTCGATGCCTTGCTTTTCGTATTGCTGGATAAACCATCGGGCCTTTTCGATCGTTGCTTCGGTGTTGAAACTGAGGCGAGCATCCACTTCGGTCGAGACTCGGTGTGAGACGATCTTGAGAATCTCGAGGCCGAAGGCCAGTGAAAGCTTGTCCATGGCCAAAGTCAGGGTCTGGTCGCTGTCGTTGGCCTCCTTTTGGGCGGCTGCTAGTGTTTGGTCGACGAGTTCGCCGTACTCAGGTAATTGTGCGGCGGCGTAGAGAAGGCTCGGATTGGTGGTGGCGTCGCGTGGCTGAAACTTCTGAATGCTGGCGAAATCTCCGGTGTCGGCGACAATGATACTATGTTCGCGGAGCTTGCTAAGTTGATCAGTCATATCGTTTTCCTAGGCGGTTGATTCGTGCTGTAAAATGGGAGATCCCTCTCCTAACGAGCGCCGAGCTACGTTATCTCAAACCTTCACTAACATTGCGGCAAATCCTTGGCCGTGCAAGGTTAAGAAAACCGGTCGTCATTGGAAGATTGGGGTGGATACCTTTTTGCGATGAATCTGCTTCATAAACCCGTGGGATTAGATAGGATCTTGGCGCTCATGAAAGTGCACCGAAATTGGTTACAAATTATCACGCTTGGCTGCGGCTGGATCATGGCAGTGACTAAACTGCTGGCTGGAGCGGAAATTGAGTTCGTGGACAAGGATCGTGTGGTTTTCCTTGGGGGGACAATTTTTGATCGAGATCGATTATATGGAGAGGTAGAAACGGCGCTGACCTCTCATTTCAAGGGGCGGTCGCTCACGTTCCGAAATCTGGGCTGGGATGGTGATACGGTTTTTGGTCATGCCCGGGTAGGTGGTCGACGTGGGGCCGTGTTTGGTGATGTTGGTGAGGGCTATCAGGCGATTATTGATCAAGTTGCGAAGGTTGATCCGACGGTGGTGTTCGTTGCTTATGGCGCGGTCGAGGCGCACGGTGGCTTGGGATCGCTCGCTGCGTTTGAGAAAGGGCTGGGGCGTTTGCTCAGTGATCTGTCAGCTCCTCACCGTCGTTTTATCCTGCTCACTCCGTTGAGAATTCTCGGCGAAGATGTCACGCAGCGAGTGAACGCTGCCGCACAGGTGGATCGGATGAATATTCTTCTTCAAACCTATCGCGATGCCATTGTTCGGATCGGTGAGTCTCGTCAGATGAAGGTCGTCGATCTTTTTAGTGCGACGAGTCTTTTACAGAGAGATCACCGTGTTAACGGGCTGCATCTCTCTGAGTTGGGCTACGAGGCATTGGGACGCTACTTCGTCGAGGTAGAGTGTGTCGCGGCAGAGACAACCGGTGTTCTTGATCGATCGTTGATGGGCGACCTCAGAAGCCTCGTTCGGCGAAAGAGCGAGTTGTATTACAACTGTCTCTTATACACATCTCCGAGCCCACGAGACCTCTCTACATCT
>CAJXVR010000232.1 GCA_913061285.1 uncultured Verrucomicrobiota bacterium
GAGATGTAGAGAGGTCTCGTGGGCTCGGAGATGTGTATAAGAGACAGGTCATCGTTCTCCTCGGCTCAATGATCCCAATCGGATCAGCGATGGAATCGGTTGGCGCAGCGACCTTAATCGCGGAATCGATCGTCGATATGACCACGGGGTTTTCACCTGTCATCATTCTTACCTTGCTCATGATTATTACGATGTGTCTTTCGGATGTGATGAACAACACGGCAACTGTTGTAATCGCGGCGCCCATCGCCTTTGACATTGCTAAGCGGCTAGACGTGAATCCTGATCCCTTCTTGATGACTGTGGCTGTTGCTGCATCATGTGCCTTTCTGACGCCAATCGGTCATAAGAATAACACCTTGATCATGGGCCCTGGAGGGTATCGATTTGGTGACTACTGGCGAATGGGGCTTCCCTTAGAAATCTTAGTCACGGCTGTGTCCGTCCCCATGATTCTTTGGGTGTGGCCTCTTCAGGGATAGTGCCACTATGGAGCCTTGAGCTCTCGTTTCCGAAGGATCGAACTGAATTGCTGGATCCACTGAAAAGGTGGAAGAACCGCTGGGGATTTGTTTCTACGGAGGGTTAGGCGTTTGACCTTGATGGAGAATCAATCGTCCGTAACTCGGAAACGTTGAGCGATTGGGATCCGTCTCCCAACGCCAAAGGCTTTACTCGTTACCTTGAGCCCTGGGGCCGCCTGTCGGCGCTTGTACTCGTTGCGTTCGATGAGGCCTACGACCCGATTAACTGCCTCTTCCGGCAGGCCGGCTTCAATCATTTCTTGGCTTGAACGGAGCTCGACGACAAAGGCATGCAGGATGGCATCCAGGATTTCATAGGGCGGAAGAGAGTCCTCATCTTTTTGATCGGGACGGAGTTCCGCCGATGGAGGTTTTTCGATCGTGTTGGTGGGGATGAGTTCCTGATCTCGATTCATCCAGCGTGCCAGCTTGAAAACCATCGTCTTTGGAACGTCGCTAATGGCGGCGAGTCCGCCGCACATGTCCCCATAGAGCGTGCAGTATCCCACTGCGAGTTCGCTCTTGTTGCCAGTCGTTAAGAGCAATGAGCCGAATTTATTTGAGAGGCTCATCAGGAGCACTCCACGGAGACGTGCTTGGATATTCTCTTCCGTTGTATCCTCCTTCGTGCCGGCGAAAACCCCGGAGAGGGAGTCTTTGACGGATTCGAATCCGGCCTGGATGGGGATGACATCGTATTGAATATCGAGATTCCGTGCGAGGCGTTCGGCATCGTCGAGACTACCTTGAGAAGAATACTGGCTTGGCATTGCGATGCCACGAACGTTCTCCTTACCGAGAGCTGCGACGGCTAGGACCGCTGTGACCGCTGAATCGATGCCGCCACTCAAACCAATGACCGCTGACTTAAAGCCACACTTGTGAAGGTAATCTCTCACGCCAATGACGAGCGCGTGGTAAACTTTCTCTTCATCTGATGAATCGACATAGTCGATGGGCGGGGCGCTCTTCGTGTCTAGAAGCTGAAAGTCTTCCTTGAATGAGGCAGATTGGCTGATCACATCGCCCGATTCGTTCAGCGCTAGGCTTGTCCCGTCGAAGATGAGTTCATCATTACCACCGATGGCATTGCAGTAGATGAGTGTCGTCTTCTCTCCGCGGATTAGGGTTCGGAGCATGTCGAGGCGGAGTCCGAGTTTTTCAAGTTGCCAGGGAGACGCAGCGATGTTGATGAGAATCTCGCAGTTGGAGGCGAGGAGGGGAGCGATGGGGTCGCGGCTGTATCGTTGCCTTGGCCAAAACTCCGAATCATTCCAAGCATCTTCGCAGATGGTAAGGCCAAGTCGGGTGCCCCTGAATTCGACCGCTTCGTTCGTCTCTGCTGGTTCGAAATAACGGTCCTCGTCAAAGACATCATAGGAGGGAAGAAGGGACTTGTAACGAGTGGCGGCAATAGCGCCCTTGTGAATGAGAGAGACAGCATTTCTCAAAGGCCGTCCGGTCTGCTTTTCGTTGGGGGAAATATGTCCTACGACGAGTCCCGTATCTCCGATCTGGGCGGTGATCCGTTTGAGTTGATCGAGGCTTTGTTCGATGAAACGTGGTTTGAGTAAGAGATCCCTCGGGGGATATCCCGTCAGCGCTAGTTCTGGGACCACGACTAAATCAGCCTTGGCATCGACTCCCTTTTGGTAGGCATCGAGAATCTTGTCAGCGTTTGCTGAAAGCGCTCCGACGGTGGTATTGATTTGGGCGATAGCAACTCGCATAGAGAGAGTCAGTCGGGAGAAAATCCGCCGAGGGGCTTAACGGCCGAAGAAGATCTTAGACAGGGCCCCTTTCTCAGCTGAAACGATCATTCCTGGCTGCACATTATGCCGTTCGAACCAGCCTTGATTGACTTCGAGGACATACTGAACTTGATTGGACGATGCGACGACCGGTTTCTCCTCGAGAGGAGTCATGTCACGAAGTTCAAGGATTTCCCCGTTCCCAGCGATGAATGCACATGAGAGAGGGAGGAGGGTATTTCGCATATAGAAGGATGCTTGAAAGGGTTGCGGGAAAACGAAAATCATCGCTTCGTTCTCGGCCATTTCTGTCCGGTGCATCATTCCGGTAGCGATCTCAGTGCGGGACATGGCGATCTCGGTAACGAGTTCGTTGGCTCCGAGCCACAGTTTGACCGTTCTCAGTTTGGGTTGAGCCTGGCTAAGATAGGCTTGCCCGGCGGGGCGAACGGGGCGGGTGTTTTCTTTGCTTGCGGTTGTTTCCGATTCAACGCAGGCGGTACTCGACAACAAAGTTGCGAGAATGATGGTGTTCAGCCATTTCATAGTTTGGAGAATGTAGGATCTAAGATCTAAGAAAGCAGAGCCGATTTCCCGCTCTTAATCGAGGCGTAGATCGCCTCGATGGCTCGGAGATCTCTCAGCCCTTCTTCACCAGGGACCCGTGATATGCGATTGTTCTTCACGCAGAGCGCGAAGTCATCCATCTCGGCAGCAAACTGGTCAATCGCGGAAAACGTAATGGCGTCGCCCTTGCTAGTCTTTCCGGTGATCCCGTTGTAGCTGTAGCCCGGGTTGAGTCCAAACCAGCCTTTGTCCCCATAGGCGTTGAATCGATTGATGCCATTAAAGGCGTACGACGTACTGCAGTAGGCATTGACGCCGTTCTTGAACTTCATGGTCCAAGAAATTGTTTCGTCGACTTCTCGAAATTTGACCGGATCCGTCTTGGTTTCGGTTGCCGTGATCTCAACCGGTTCCTCGCCGGCAAGATAGCGGCAGGCCTGAAGAGCGTAGATCCCAACATCCATCAAGGCGCCTCCGCCTGCGTAGGCGTGTTTGAGGCGCCATTGATCCGGGTTGCCGATTCGAAATCCGAACCCGGCTTCAATCATTTTGAGTTTGCCGAAGGTCTCCTCTCGAGCGAACTCGATGCATTTCTGGTGATGGGGTTCGAACTGACAGCGGTAACCAATCGCCAGTTTTCGATCGGCCGCTTTGCATGCTGCGATCATGGCTTCGCAGTCCTTGACCGAGTTGGCCATCGGCTTTTCGCAAAGCACATGCTTGCCAAGCTGAGCGGCGCGAATCGTGTATTCAGGGTGCATCGAATTTGGCAGCACGATGTAGATAATGTCGATGTCCGGGTTATCTGCGATCTGATCGTAAGTCTCGTAGGAATAACAGTTTTTTGCCGGGATATCGTATTGCTTTTGCCATTTGTCAATCTTAGCAGGCGTGCCGCTCACAATGCCCGCAAGACGGCAGTGCTTTGTTTTAGCCAAGGCAGGAGCGATCTGATTAGTCGACAATCCCCCTAATCCTACCAAGGCGAAACCAAGCTTCTTCTCATTGTGATGGTCAGCCTGTGCCGACCCAATGAAGAAGGGACTTTGAGAGAATGCGGCGGCGGCGCCAGTTCCTGTCGCTGTTTTTTGGATGAAAGAGCGTCGGGAAATGGCTTCTGCTGAGTCTTGTGGGTGGGGTTCCATGATTCGTGTTGCCTCTCTCTTAGTTAGTTGGCGAATAGTCGGTAACATTGAGAAAAACGGATTTTACGCCGCCCCTGATAGTAAGCCCACCTCCTGCGTTTTCTTCAGAGGCCTTTCTTGCTGCCCGCCATTTTGGATCCTGTCCAAAGGCTCTGAACGAGGTCTTGGCGGAAGCACGGCTCTTATGGGCGAGGAGGTAGACCAGCATGTTCTCCGTCCCGTCTTGGCCATCGGCGAGGTTGAAGTAGGCATAGTTGGTCATTCCATGTTTATCAAACAGCTCTACGGTATGATCTCGAAAACGTGCATTCAAATTCTCAAGGTTTCCAGGTGAAGCCGTGTAGGTGCGAAGCTCAAAAACTCGGGCGATGTTCTGTTTGCCGATCTTGATCTGTGGAGAAAAGTCCGTAGTTTTCAGAAAGACGCTATCTACTTTTTTGACGAGCTTGCCGTTGGCGGTCGAGGCCTTGTAAGCGGCTTGCCATGCTGGATCTCCGCGGAATCCTTTCCATGCCTCATTGCGGGCTTCCCGACTAGGGTAGCCGAGGAGGTAGACAAGCTGATTCGCATCATTCTGCTGCGGCACCCAGTAGGCGATGTTCGTCATTCCGTGTCTTTCGAAAATGGCCATCGTATGATCTCGAAATCGGCTATGCAGCGCTTCCAATTTGCCTTCATGTGCCGTGTAGGTGCGGAGCTCATAGTATGACAGCGGTTCTGCTGCTTGGAGGGCGCTTTGAGTCAGAAGAAAGCCGAGTAGGAGCTGGAGTAGGCGTGCAAGTTTCATAGCAAATCGGGTTGAACTGAAAATGAACCGTTCTTTAGGGAATGCGAACGGGAAAAGGCCCTCAAGTCAAAGAAAAACTCGCCAGATGCCCCTCGATTTTTCTTTGTATCGATGAGCACCTGGCGAAAGCCGTGGGCGATTGAATCGCCGCGATGAGAGGTCGAGGATTCTCCTCAGCAATTAGTTAGAGCTGCTTCCGCGTTTCTTTGCTCCGAAAAGCCCCCGTCGTTTGGTCTTCTTGCCGCGCCGTTCGGCCTCGAATTCTTCTTCCATTTGTTTGATGCCTTCGATTTCGCTTCGTTCCCGTTTGGCGACAAGCGCTGCTTCTTCAGGTGTTTCTAGGACCGTAGCCCGGAGTAAGATGATGAGTTCGGTGCGCTGATTGTCACTCGATTTATTTCTAAAGGCGGCCCCGATAAGCGGGATATCTTTGAGAATGGGAACGCCTGACTTCGACTTATTCTTTGTCTGCTTAATGAATCCGCCGAGCATGATGGTGTCGCCATCTCGCAGCGAGAGAGTGGCAGAAGCACGTCGTTGATTGACGACCGGAATTGGATTGCCGTCGATGATAACATCCTGGCCGCGTCCATCCACGGTTTGATTGATGTCCATCACGATGTAGCCTTCTGGAGTGATGTAGGGGATGACCTCGATATTCACACCGATCTGTAGTTGGTCGACGAAGCTTTGTGACGTTGTCGAAAAGCCTCCGGTAAATCCACCCGAAGCATAAGGGACGGTTTCACCGAGGAAGAAGAAGCCTGGGACCGCATGTGAGGTTTGAATTCGTGGTCGAGAGACAATCTTCGCTGATGAGTCAGAGGCAATGGCGCTAACGGCGATATCTAGCGTGTCATCGAAACTCCCGAAGTAATTGAAACCATTGGGGAGCGCGTTCGTTAAGCTGCCGCCAAGAAACGAATTGCCTGTTGTCAGGGGGTTGGAATTCGAGCTGGTAGGATTGTTGATGGTTCCGCCGTACATCCACTTGTCACTTGTTTCGGCGCGTTGTCCGAGACTGACGCCGACGTTCAAGTCGTCGCCGATTCCGATCTCAAGAATGATCGCTTCAATCAGAACCTGAGCCAAGAGGTGATCTACCTTACTCACCATGTTGGTGATCATCGTTAAATCTTGTTTGTTGGCGAAGATTAAGAGCGAGTTTGAACGTTCGTCTGGGACGATCCGAGCTTTGCTGAGTAGTTCAACCTCTTCGTCAGTTGCTGCTTTATCAATGACTTGTCGCAGGCGGTCTTGGAAATTACTCGCGCTAGACGACGTGTTGCTTCGTGAGGCCTGAAAGGGACGGTAACCGCTACTTCTTCCAAAGCTACTGCTTCCTCCATATCCCCCACCAAAGCTGCTGCTTCCGCCGAAGCCGCGACTGCTACTACCAAACCCTCCTCGACTCTGACTGCCGAAACCGCTACCTCCGAAACCACCGCCGCCGCCAAAGCTGTTGCCGCCGAAGCCTCCTCCGAAGCTGTTGTTACCTCCGAGGCCACCTGCTCCTCCACCGCCACCGCCTGCAGAGCCTGAAATAAGGCTGCTCATGGTGTTGAAGAGGTCCGTGACTCGGCCATAGCGAATCGGGATTACCTCAAGGCTGTAGTCGAACTCGGGAACGACATCGACAGACTTAAGAACGTCGAGCAGCTGCTTCATGGTGACGGAATCGCTATGAATCAGGAGTGTTTGGCTCGAGTCGATAGGAATCAATCCTTCAGGGTTCTTCGTCAGTGGTTTTAGAAACTCGACCGCTTCGCTCGGTTTGACCTGTTGAAGCTTGACCGTTCGGGTGATGAACTCACCCGAATCTGGGAGTTGCTCAGGAGCGACGTTGTTGATATGTGGCGCGTGCTGTATCGCCTCTGCCGTCGGTACTGCTTTGACAAATTTATCGCCTAGGGGAACGAGAATGATTCCGCTGAGAGCAAGGCTTGAAGTGATCGCTTCGACGGCGTCAGCGCGGCTCAATTCGACGGAACCACTCACAAGGTTAATGGTTCCAGTGACTTCTGGAGAATAGAGGACCATCTTGCCGGTCAACTCCGTGAACATTTCGAAAATCGGTTCGAGCGGAGCATTCGGAAAGTTAAAGGTGTGAGGGATTTGATCGGCTTCCGGGTTAGCTCCGGCAGGCGGCACAATTTGCAGGGGCGACTCGGCGCCAGGCGTGATGAGTTGACCGGCGACAGCAGGTGCCGGGGCTGCATTGTTGGTTCCTGAAACGATGGTGTTATTCGTGCCGTTGGCAGAGCTCCCTACTGCTCCTGAAGGAGTTGTCGAATTAGCGCTTTGAGGTCGATTGGCGGATGGTTCCTGTTGGCGTGTGGCGTTTTCCGTTGCGGCACGCGAGCTTGTCGCTGCTCGATTTGGGAAGCTCTCAATCTCTGCGGCAGGTTCCGTTTGCGCGCCAGCGCCTTTCGCAGTCGCCGCGGTGCCATCCGATTGACGATCGATGGCTTGGCGGAGGAGTTTCCGCATAAGGGCGTCACGGTCGGATGATTCCTTCGGCGTTGATGCGGCCGTCTCAGGAGCGGCCTCAGCACCTTGCACGATGCCTTGCGCAAAGATCAGCGAGGATCCAACGGCTAACCAAAGTCCGAGTTTTTTAAGTATCATTTGTCTCATCCAATCCTAGCTTGTGGCTTGGGGGTTCTTTGCAATCGAAAAGGGCCTACTACAATGCCTCTATCTTCTTTTTCTAACACCTGTTTCCTCAGATGGTTGCAGTTGATAGTTCGCGACTAAGGTCATGGTGCAGATCAGGCGATTGTTTTTCGGCGGTTCTGGCTTCAAATCGAGATCTCTCACACGAATCACCGAATCATCGCTTCCAATGGCGACCAGAAAATTGATAAGCTCTGCGGCATCGGTGTTGACCGTGAGGCTGTAGGCCTTTTGCTCAAAGAATTTTTCTTCGTTGGTGTCGGCAAGGCCGGTGCGGACAGGGCGCACGTTGGGGAAGGGAAGGTTGCTGTCGCGGGCTTTCTGCTGGATCGTGGTGATAAGCTGGTTCGCCCGTTCTGCTGGAATCACGTCGGAACCGGAATTCTTGAGTTCGGTTAACCGAGTCTTGAGAGCCTTTCCTTTGCTAATTTGGGCCTGAAAGGTCCTCATGCGTTGGTTCGCCCGCTCGTTCTTTGCTTGGATCTCGCCCCATTCGCTAAATCGTGGCCAGACGAGAACCATATTAATAACCAGAAAAATGGCCATTCCTACGATCACCGTCAGGCGTCGTTCAAAGGCGTTTAGATTGTAGCGATCAAAGAAGGAATTCATTAGAAGCCCGATCGTTCTAGTTCACAGGTGAAACTCCAACGCGACTCTGTGCTCGCACTTCGCCCCCGTCCACGGGCGGCGTTGATCGTTGGGTCACTCACGGTTGCGAAGAGCTTTTGTTCTCCGGTCTTGGCATTGATGAGGGCCCGGTGGTAATCGGTGACTTTCCCTGCGTCTGCCGTCGGGACTTTACCGTAGAGGCTCAATGTTTTCCCCATGTGAAACTTGAAGGAGTCTAAGGTAAGTTCGGTTGGGAGTTCTTCGGAAATCACCCGAAGGCAATCGAGTGCAGAGAACTTGAGATCAACCTGTTCTTGGAGAATATCGAGGTGAGCCTGCATCTTTAGCACATTGGTGTACTGCACGGCACTGGCCCTTACTCGAGTCTGAAGGTCGATGCTATCGCGATGCATCCATTCGAGCATGACGAAGTAGATCAAAATGCCGAAAATGTAGAACAAGACCATTGTTCCCACCCCTTTCATCCACATCCCATCAATGTACTGCTGTTTGTAGCGGATCTGATGTGCTTCAGGGAGCAGATTGGATTGGGATTCGCCTTGGGTCGCTCGTTTGGCCCCAAGCGTTGCGATCTCCACGGGTTCTGGGGCCGTTTCGGAAGAGACGGGATGTGCGGACCATTCTTTGAGCGCGTCAATCCATGGTTCGGTAACACTCGATTCTCCACAAACAGTCACGGCCGGGATCGTGCTGAGCCAAGCTTCGAGTTCTCCGGTCCAGGCTGTTCGGTCTAATTGCTCGGTGAGACTGAGAGTGCCCTCGTCACTGTTGGGCAAGTGCATCACCATGACGTTTTGTGCGGTGCCTTCTAGAATCCAAACGACTAAGGCCACAATGGCGCCGTTGCTCTCGCCGAGGCGAATCCAAATCCGGTCCGATGAGCGATCGAGCGTGATTAACTCGTGACACCAAGGGACCTCGAGCCGGTCTGCCTGAAAGCCAACTTGTTCGAATTCAGTGAGATGCCTCTCGATCACATCGGACTCCACAATGATGAGAAGTACGGTGACCTGTCCGTCGACGCTCGAGGGGATCAACTCATAGCTCCAGGCAATCTGAGCGACCGGAGCAGGGGAGAGTTTCTCGAGCTGAAATTCGAGCATCTGTCTCAATTCGTCCGCTTCGCACTCTGGCATTTGAACGGTCCGAAGAAAGACTTGATCGTGGGAAATCCAGCCAATATTGAGCTTGCCTTGAATCAGGTTTTGCCAGGTCTTACCTACGATTTTTTGAGGCAGGGGTGAGCCGTCGATTTCCTCGGTCTCGGATTTGAGCGCGAAGTTGCGTCCCGAGGCATTAAACTGCCAAAGATGGGCGGCGGGTTCGCAGATCTGCACGACGTTGCATTCGTGCCACTTTTTCTTTCGCTTGCTCATGTGATTCGGCCCCTGTCGATCAAGAATCTTCCATCAGTGCGCCGAGGTGTTCCTCCGACTGTGTGACTCGGAGAATCTCTTCGATTGTGGTGATTCCTGCCTTGACCTTTTCCCAACCATCCACGCGCAAGGTGCGCATGCCCATTTCAATCGCTTTTTGAGAAATAGTTGAGGCAGCTGTCCGGGCCAAGATCAGCGGCCGAATGGCCTCATTCATCACCATCAATTCATAGATCGCGAGACGGCCTTGGTAACCCAGTTGGCGACATTCTTCACAGCCGACACCATGATAAAACTTTGCGGTGCCAATTTCGTCTTCAGGAAATCCGATGCGGCGTAGGTAGTCGTGTTCGACCTTTTGCTCTGTCTTACAATGTTGACAGATGGTGCGGACGAGACGTTGGGCCATCACTGCTTCAACCGAAGAAGCCACGAGAAAGGGTTCGATTCCCATATCGATCAAACGGGTGAAGGCACTCGGGGCGTCGTTGGTATGGAGCGTGCTGAAAACCAAGTGACCGGTCAGTGAGGCCCGAATGGCGATCTCTGCCGTTTCCATATCTCGAATCTCACCGACCATCACAACATTCGGATCCTGACGAAGGATGTGCCGTAAGCCCATGGCAAAGGTGAGCCCAATATCGGATCTTACGGCAATTTGATTGATGCCTCGGAGCTCATACTCGACGGGTTCCTCAATGGTAATGATTCGTTTTTGAATCGAATTGATGGAACTCAAGAACGCGTAGAGGGAGGTCGATTTTCCAGAACCTGTTGGACCGGTGACGAGCACAATCCCGTGAGGTTTGACAATAATTTCTCGCAGCGCTTCCTCGTCTTTTGGCTGAAACCCTAGCTTGTCGAGGCTGAGGAAAATCTTGCCGCGAGTGAGCAGGCGGAGCGAGACACTCTCGCCGTAAACGGTTGGCACGGTAGAAACACGAATATCGAGCTCTTCTCCCTTGATGCGAACATTGATGCGCCCGTCTTGAGGGAGGCGTTTCTCAGCAATGTCCATTCCGGACATCACTTTGATTCGGGAAATTAGTGCGGATTGAAATTTCTTCAATTGAGGCGGCATCGGCGCCTGATGAAGAATGCCGTCAACGCGGTAGCGAATACGGAGATCATCTTCTTCTGGTTCGAAATGGATGTCAGTCGCTCGATCCTGAAAGGCTTCCCAGATAATCTGGTTTACGAATTTGATGACGCTGGCCTCTTGGTCGCCTTCGCCAATATCTTTATCTTCTCCAATGAGCAGTTCAATGGGCTCGTCATCATCTTGGAGTTCATCCAGGGTTTCAGCTCCAACCCCGTAGTATTTCTTGAGCGACTTCTCGATCTCAATCTTGGGTGAGAGCGCAAATTCAACGGGGCCCGCCGCGTCGTATTGGATCGCGTTGAGTAGTCCTGAATCAAAGGGGTTGCTAACGGCGACTCGAAGTCCTTTTCCATTCTCAGCAACAGGAATGACGGTGTACTGAAAGGCAACCTTCGTGGAAATTCGTTTGCGAATCTCCGCAGAGACGTTGACCGTTCTGAGATCGACGAAGGGCCAATCGAGTTTCTTGGCGAGGGTTTGGAGGAATTGATCCTCTGATATTCCGCGTTCTCGGCTGAAGAAACCGAGGAGTGTCTCCTCGGACCCACTGTCGACGGCGACGCGCCATTGCTTGCTCCATTCAGTGAATTGATCAGGGGTGACCAATTCAGCTTCAGCAAGCAGGGTTTTGATTGAGTTAAATGCCATTGAGTTCCCGGTTTCGTACCAACTGTGTGGTAAAACGCCAGAACCTAGGGAAAGTTGCGGACTGGGTCAAAAGAATTGCAGGATTTGCCCTTTTTTAGTGACAAAGCTGTTTTGCCCCCTCCCACGCAATTAAGGCTCGCTTGCGACCCGTGCCCCAGCGGTAGCCTTTTAAGAGGCCGGTCGATCGGATGACGCGATGACAGGGGATAAGGATGGCCGTTGGATTTGCCCCGACCGCATTTCCAATCGCGCGAGCTGATTTGGGTTGGGCGATTTGGGTGGCGATGTTCTTGTAGGTTGTGAGAGTGCCCGAAGGGAGTGCTAATAGGGCTTTCCAGACCTTGAACTGGAAGGCGGAACCTCGTAACCAAAGTCTGAGGGGGGCTTTCATTGGCGTCGAATCGGTTGGAGCGAAGATCTGTGCCACGATTTCCTCAGCTCTCTGATCGGATTGGTAAAGCATGGCCTTTGGCCACTCATGGCACAGTTCCCCTTTCAATACGTCCAGAGGCTTGTTGCTGAACTCGAAGCGACAGATACCGCGATCGGTCTCGGCGAAAAAACAGGGGCCGAACGGGCTGGGAGCGATCCCGAAGCCGATGTCGATGCCGTGTCCCCCAGATTTGATCATTCCTGGCGTGACGGCTTCTATAGAGAGGCAAAGGTCGTGGAGTCGACCCGGTCCAGAAAGTCCTGCCGCATAGGCGCTTTCCATCACGCTGGCCCCAGTCTTGAGGGTCGCCTTTGCGTATTCGTGAGTGAGGGCTCGGACGAAGTCTTTCGGGCTGACGCCTACCCAGTGGTGGAATTCGCGATGAAAGTGGGGGACACTTAGTTCTGCAATGCGGGCTAGATCCTTCAATTCGGGTTGTTCCCGATAGTGTTGCTCCAGATACTCTATGATTACCGCCATTCGAGCGTAGCTGTCCATCGCTCGATTCTTTCAGAGTGAGTGCGGGAGTCCCACCCGATTCTTATCATTGTTTCCATGATCCGCGGGGGATCGGTCCAGGGAACGATGGGGCACGGAAAACCGAATTCCTTCAACCGTTTGAAACTAATGGGATAGGCCTGCCCACGGAAAGGAGGGCTTTAGAGAAGCTTTGCTAGGTCGCTTGGGGATTGAACGATATGATCAGCGCCATTGTTGATGAGTTCATCCCGTTGACGAAAGCCCCAAAGGACGCCGACCGCTGTCATCTTTGCTGCTTTGGCCGTTTTCATGTCGACATCGGTATCGCCTACGTAGAGCACTTCTTCCGTCGAGATTCCAAGCTGCCTAGCGACCTCAATGGCCCCGGCTGGGTCCGGTTTTCTTGGGCGGTGGGCTTGTTGCCCAAGAACCACTTCGAATGCTCTGTTTGGGAAAAAGCGCCGGATACACTCTTCGGTGAGCGAGTGGGGCTTGTTCGATAGAACGGCCAAGCGAATCCCGCGCTTTGTGATGGTATCGAGCATCTCTAAAATGCCGGGATAGATCTGTGTGAGACGATTTGCCCGTTTGTCATACTCTGATTCAAGCTCGGTCACGAGCTCGCGGACCAACGCATCATCGGTCGCCGTTGCCGGTAAGACTCGTTTGATAAGGCGTTGTACCCCATCTCCGACAAAATATCGGTAGGATCCTACCTCATGAGTTGGATAACCGTTTCTTTCCAAGACGGTGTTGGCAGAAACGGCGATTTCCTCGAGGGTGTCCAAGAGGGTGCCGTCAAGGTCGAAGCAGACCGCCTTGATTGAGTTCAAGCCTGGGGGCCTTTCAC
>CAJXVR010000233.1 GCA_913061285.1 uncultured Verrucomicrobiota bacterium
TACACTAGATCGCTCGTCGGCAGCGTCAGATGTGTATAAGAGACAGTTCCCGTTCCCAATCATTGTTCGTATACCGCTTGAACGAGGTCAGCAGAAAGGTTCGAAAACGGCCACGGTTTTGATCGGCAAGTCTCAAGGAATTTTTCTCGATCAGCTGAGTGAAGAATCCTTGAACCAAATCCTCAGCGGATTCGGGCTTGCGTCCCAAGCCTCGAGCAAACGCGTACAGGGGATACCAATAAGTCGAGCACAGAGCCTCTAGCGCACTTGCTCCTCTTGGACTATTTTCCTTTCCTGCCTCAACAACTACTGTCCAGTGGGTGGTTGCAAACAGTGGAGGATTGGTCTTTTCTGACGATTGTCCTTCCATCATTCGTGCTGTGATATACGGGGCTCTCCTTGCGACAAGAAGCGTTTGAGTATCGCTGAGCTCGGATTCGACTCCAGTGCTTGATGGAGTCGTCTTTCCCGCTCAAGCATCTCCTGTAAATTGAGCGAAACAGCGCGGCCCATTGCGTTCACTTGATGTCGTCCTAAGTACTCCAGAAGGTCTGAAAGAATCGCTTGAGAAAGATCTGGTCCAGGCCGGTAAGGCCAGGTGCTGATGGTTCCTCTCTCGGTCACTGAACTAAACCACTTCCCCTCGTCGTCGACGAATAAAGCACGAATTGCTCCATCGTGCGGCAACCATTCCGAGAGTGGAAAGCCCGTTTCAGCATCCCACAAGCGAAGATTACCATCGTCACTTCCACTAATCAGCCAGTCACCATCAGGTGCAAACTCAACCGCGTTCACGGCCGCATGATGCCAGAGCTGGGTGACGAACTGAAGTTGATCAGATCTTAGTCGCCAGACTTGCACGGTTTCGTCCATTGAAGCGGTCGCCACCCAGTTCGAGTCTGGACTGAAGGTCAATGACTTGATTTGACTGTCATGACGGATTTCTCCAGGGATCCAGTGCATCGTTTTTCGACTTACCAAATATGCTCGTTCGCTAGAAATCACCCCGACATACCTTCCATCGGGTGAAAAGCCAGGCACGGTACCGTTCTCGGCAATCACGGCAAGTTGTTTTCCCGTCGCTGCCTCCCAAACCCGACACCGGCCTTGGGCATTCGCGGTCGCGATCAATGTCCCGTCCGGGCTGTAGCAGATCGCCTCCGTGACTTCGTCATCGAGATGAAACTCGGGCTGGCTTGGGGCAGAAACGTTTACAATCCGAGGGGGTTCCCATCGCGAAGCTACGGCAAGCTGCGTTCCCTCCGAATTGAGAGCCAGCTCTCCAATACCCCCATATTGAAAGGAAATTGCCTCTCCCTCAAGGGCGCCCGTTTCCGTCTTTCTCAGGGAAACTTCGGAGCCGACGTGACATGCTAACAACGCTCCAGTCTCGTCGAACATCAACTCCTCGACGATATCATGCACCTTCCATTCTCGAATCACTTCGGCAGTTTGGGGCCTTACCAAGCGAATCATCCATGGACCGGCCAGGGATTTGACTCCAAGCGCAATCACATCGTTTCTCGAGTCATAAGCCGCCCTTAGGCACCGTTGTCCCGAATCTGATCGCACCGGTTCAAGAAACGCACCCCCGACGTGCCATTTCCAGAATGTGCCATCATAGCACACAACCCGCACATCACGAGGGCCTTCTCCAAAGGCAAGAAATTGTATCCCTGAGGTGTGAGCCAAGGGATAGCTTAGGGATCGGCCTGAGCTAACTTCCCATACGCGAGCCGTGCGATCATGGCTCCCGGTAAGCAGATTTATTCCATCTGTGCTATAGGCAGCGTGAGAAATATAGTCGAAGTGGGAAAACTCATGGCTGATCGATCCGGTCGCTAAGTCCAAGAGTTTTGCCTTCCCGGACGAATCATAGAAGACAGCGGAACTCCCATCGGGCGCGACACGTATCCCATTCATTCTAGCTTGGACCCCATGCGTTCCATCATCGATCCGGGTCTCCTTTATTCGATCCCACAACGCTACCGCTCCTCCAGGAGAAGCATAGGCAACGACCCGGTTATCCTGGCTGAAATCGACATCATGATAGCTTTGTGACTCCTCCTCGAAATGGGTAGCAATCGCTCCCGTTTCAGCGACGAACAACAGTCCGCCACCACTACTCATACCAAGCGATAGCAATGAACCATCCGGGCTAAACTCAATAGAGGCAGCGCTTTTGGGGAGGTAGGATTCAGGCCCAATCACTTCTCCGGAATCAGTCGACCAAAGATTTAGATACCGCCAGTCAGTGACGATGCCTACCCTTCGGCCATCCGGACTCAAGGCAATGTGAGTCACGTTCGGGCCCGGGGCCAGCGACAATCCCCTCACCCGCCCTTCGACATCGAGGACCTGAACGGCGCCATCCTCGTAAACAAGCGCAACATCAAGGGAGGTTCTTGCCAGTGAGGCCAACGAGACAGGTCGTTCCGCACGATAACAGTGCCGCGCAATATTTCCCGTCAGTTGATTAAGCTGCACCACCGAACCGCTCTCAAGGACTGCCTGAGCCATCGAATCTCCAAAGGTCGCCCAAGCCAGAATCCTCCCTTCGGATAATTTAATCATAGGCGACGCAAGAATTGGAATAGATTGGTAGTTTAGGATGTTCTCCATCCGCCGCAGGAGTCTGAAATCTTTCGGCCAATCCCGTCCCAACTTGGCCATCAAGGCCATCGCATCACTCGTCTGTCCTTTTTCAAAAAAGTCGTCCACTTCCCGAAGCTCCGAGAGATAGAGTTGTTCGGCAGTTCGATCCGTCGCAGCCTGGAGATGCTCGCTATTCTCCTTGATCCGGTAGTAGGCAGAGGTCGATACGGCTGCAACGCTCAAGAGCAGTAGGCCTACGCCGAGCAATGCTCCGGCGAGGGCGGGCTCACGTCGAACCCAACGGTCAAGACGCTCAAATCTTCCCAAAGGACGAGCGTGGAGGGCTTGTCCATTCATCCAGCGTTCCAAATCATCAGCCAGGGAAGCCGCAGATCGATATCGGCGCTGAGGTAGCTTCTCAAGACACTTCAGGCACACAACACAAAGGTCCGGGTCCAACAGGTGTTCCTGGCTAGGAAACCGTGCTTCCTCATCAACTAAACGACGCATGGTCTCCAGAACCGTCTCAGCGCGAAAGGGAGGAACCCCACAAAGAACTTCGTAAAGAATCGCTCCGAGACTGTATGTGTCCGCAGCAGTACTTGCCGATCCGAGTTCGGACGATTGAGCTTGTTCCGGCGCCATATAATTCGGAGAGCCCAACACAGATTCTGAACGGGTGAGTTCCAAATCAGTTCCTTCAAACTTGGCCAAGCCAAAATCTGCAAGTAAAGGTTCCCCTTTCTCGTCGATCAAGATATTTGAAGGTTTAAGATCACGATGAAGAACGCCCTTACTATGGGCGTACGCGACCGCCCTAGCCACCTTCACGAGCAAAGCAATCTTCTCACGGAGAGACCGATGGCCCCGCCCAAGCTCATCATGAAACGTCCCGCATGCGACATACTGCATGCTGTAGAAGAGCTGTCCCTCGCGTTCGCCAAATTCAAAAAGTGAGACGATATGCGGATGATCCAGGCGAGCGATCGCTTCCGCCTCGACTTGAAAACGCATTCGCCCAGAGGGAGAACGCAGCCCTTCACTATGAACCATTTTCACAGCTACGGGTCGATCCAAACTTCGCTGCCGGGCGCGATAGATTACCCCCATCCCGCCCCGGGCGATCTCCTCGAATAACTCATAATCGCCAAAGCGGCGAACGTCTGTCCCTGATTCAGAGGTATCTTCCGAGCCGTGCACCGCCAAGCCCAAGACACAACGCGGACACAGAGCGCCAGAGCTACCACGGGGAATGACGCCCCGGCAAGCTGAGCAGTGTTGTTTCGAACTCAAAACGTTTGGTGATTGGTTCTAACGGAATCCCTAAGCCAGCGCGTTGCTCATGCCAGCCGTTAGACATCGCATTAATCGAGAGCCAAAACCTCTGTTGAATCTTGCTCGGGTGATCCCCCTCGACGGGCACAGCCTGAGGCCGTGTAAAGCGAACCACGCCAATAGGCCAAGCCTGTCCCATGGCGCCCCGTAATCAGTCGAGACAACGCCTTCCAATGGCCGCTTTTCAGGTCGAGCGCTTCAACTTCATTATGTGCTTCTCGTTGGGTTCCACTCTCTCCACCGGCAACAATCACGTAGCCTTTTGCCGCTGTAGCAAAGCAGCCTGCACGCGCCGTGGGAATGGGTTTACCAAGTGTCTTCCAAGTTCCCGCCTGAATATCGAAGACATCGACCGCTGGCACCGTCAGTTCAAAGACCTGTTTTGTCCATCCTGAAGACGTTCTCCCTCCCGCAGCGACAATTTGCCCATCTTGGACCACGGCCTGATAGTGGTCTCGAGGGTGTGGGGCATCGGGAAGCGCCGTCCATTTCCCGCTAATAGGGTCAAAACGATCTAACCAGGGAACGAAATCTCCCTGATGCCCATGCACAATGCCACAGATGAGATAGAACTGGTCATTGTGAATCACCAGCCCCGCCGCTCCGCGACGCCTCGCTTCCGGAATGACAGCGCCTTTTCGCCACTGATTCGTTGCAGGATTGTAGATGTAGAATGTGGGCACGGGAGTTTCATTCGGATAGGGCCCGGTGAATGCGCCGCCCACATAGATTTCGCCTTTGAACGCTACCGCTTGAAAATGATGTAGTTCAATTGGAGTCGCCGCTTTCTTTTCCCACCGATTCGTCGCAGGATCATAGCACTCCAAGGGTTTCACTCCACGGCCTCCCAAGAGATAAAACTTACTATCCAATTCCAGGAATGCTGCCTCATGCCGTTTGGTCGGGAATGTCTCGGGCTTCAACTCTCGCCAATCCGCAGCATGAGCCGGGATGATTAGGGCAATAAATAAAGGCAGTAGCAGAATTGATCTCATCCCTAATTATTCAGGCAAGACGGCCCGATCGTAAAGCATTGATGGCCGACCTGAAACCAGCGCTCGATTGCCTCCGCACAGTGTAACGAGTGGAACCACTTAATCCACTCCCTTATTACCAGCTCCATCATAATTCTAAAGGCATCCAGAGTTGACAAACCTCAGGTGGTAAAACCACCATAGATGACAGCCCATGAATTCGTCCTCTGACAAACAGGCCTACTGTTGGCGATTCTCCCTTCCTGGCGGGATGAGAGGTAGACTGAGATATACATGATACTTTGATCTGCTCTATGGGCAAAATAACGGCCGACGGGAGACAAACGACTTTCCCACCGCGATTTCAGATACGAGTATCCCGATTTTAAACCACTCCAAACAAACTCCTATGCCAGACCATCACGTCCATGTCTTTTTCTATGGATCCTATATGAACTTCGATGTGCTCGCAGAATCGAGTATCGGCGAACGTCCCTATAAGATCGCCCACCTAGCGGGGTATCGCATGAGAATCGGCCCCTTTGCGAATCTCGTGTCCGACAATAGTGCAGATACCTACGGTATTCTTACGGATGTCACTCACCGCGAGCTCAACCGTCTCTATGTCGATCATGTTCAAGGAAAACTAGGCGCTATCTACCTTCCGAAAGCCGTCATGGTGCAAACAGACGATCGAGAGCCGACTCCTGCCCTTTGCTACATCTCTCATTGTCTCGAGATCCAAGAACCGAAAGCTGATTACATTGAGCACATCCTTGTGGCGGCAAGAAAATATGGTTTCCCTCCCGACTACATCAACTACATCGCTTCCGTAACGACCAAACAAAGTTAGTTGCAGCAGAAACCCAATCATGTCTGCTGTCATGTCTTGGAAGAATGACGAGATGCCTGCTCGGAGAGCAACTCAGTGGATCGCCCTGATGGCGTTCCTGCTCAGCTTCACCTTGAGTCAGAATTTACTGCTTGCTGGACGGGACTCATTGCCGCCTCCCAATATTATTCTCATGATGGCGGATGACATGGGAATGGGCGACACCAGTGCCTACCAGGATATCACCGGCAATTCCGATTCCGACCAGATTCACACCCCAAACATGGAACGACCTGCTGAGCTAGGCATTCGTTTTACTGATGCCCATTCGCCCGCGTCTCGCTGTTCTACAACCCGCTACAGTCTTCTTACCGGGCGCTACTCATGGAGAACTCGACTCAAGTGGTGGGTTCTTTTCGGAGCGCAGGGAGACCCTTTGATTGAGCCTGATCGCCCTACCATCGCGACTCTCCTTAAAGGCAAGGGTTATCGCACAGGAATAGTCGGAAAATGGCATTTGGGTCTCCGCTATCGCCGCTCAGACAATAAGCCAGCTTCAGGGTGGATCGATGCGGATCTTAGCCAGGCACTCCATACCTCTCCCTTAGATCATGGATTCGATCAGGCATTCTTCACCTCACGTTCACACGGTACCTCAGGGCCCAATCTTCTCACGAAGAATCCCAACAAGGCCAATGGCCCCAAACAGGCCGTAGGTCCCGGCCATATTCAAGGGCGCAGAGTCGTAGGCGCAAGCGGGCATGGTCGAAAATTGGTCTCTAGCGGGCCGAATGCCTACGTGTTGAGTGAGTTAGGTAGTCGACATTCGGATCACGCCCTTGAATTTCTCAATAATCATGCATCGGGCGCCGAGTATGCCGACCGTCCCTTCTTTCTGTATTACCCATCAAACTCTAACCACGGACCATACACCCCCGACAAGGCCATCAATGGTCGGCTCGTGGCGAAGTCGGCTCGCACAAAATCAGGCGACCCGATGGATAGCAGACATGACTACATCTATGAAAACGATGTCGCCCTCGGCCGACTCCTTGATTGGCTTGAAAACACGCTAGACCCGCGTCGGTCCGGGCAACGAATGATTGAGAACACACTCGTAATCTTTACAAGTGACAATGGAGCGGAGAAAGACAGTCGGATCGCTACCGGTCCATTCAGGAGTAACAAAGGCAGTTGCTATGAAGGAGGGCATCGGGTTCCATTCTTAGCCGCATGGCCTGTTGGAGGGATTAGAAAAGAGAGCTCGATAGCATCACCGATAGGCCTTCAAGATCTCTACGCAACCTTCTCAGAAATTATCAACACACCTTTGCCAAATCTCCTCCTAGGGGCGAAAGGGGGCGAAGACAGTCATAGTATCCTCCCTGAATTGAAGGGTGTCGCACGGCAACAAAACCGCCCGCTCTTTTTCTGTGATCACAAAGAGTCTGTGAAGGACCCCGCTGTGCTAGCGATGCGACTCGATCATCCGACAGTTGAGGACACGCCCTACCCGGGACAATGGAAAATATTCTTCCGTGCGCCCCTTAACCGATTCGGTAGGGCGAAGCCATTTGAGCTCTACGATCTCGCCACCGATTCCGAGGAGAAGAAGAACAGGATCAATGATCTCAAACTACCAGCGCTCATCCAGCATCTTGCTACCATAGCTCATGAGCATCGAAACCTTGGCGGGCATCGATTTGTATCACTTAGCAAGGGAAGAACGACCACGTTTGACTGGGGCAGTTCCTCACCAAACAACGGACAACTCATCAGGCAGCTGGCAGGCAAGCCGCATTCGATTCTGACGCAGGAGGTGAACGATCTTACGATGGTGCTCAAGGCAGTGGACGCCCACACTTCACTCCCGGTTTCGCTTCATCTGGCAGCCGACGGATTCGCGGTGAACCGCCCCTTGCGGGATTCTCCACGCAAAGCCGAGGCTCTCCTGATAACTTTTGATCAGCCGGTCATCATTGAATCCGTCGGCCTCTTTGCAGGTGCCGGACAATGCGGTGGCTTCTATCAAATGGCCGATGACTCGCCGCAAGCGATCTACTGTCTCGATGCAGACAACGATGCCAAGGAGCAACATGGAGCTATAAGCGACTTAGGAATCCTGAAGGCAGGAGAAGTCCTGCGGTTGGACAGTCGCCCGCACTTGGGAGTCGAAGCCCATGGCCAGTGGAGCCTTAGTCGACTTTCCGTTCGGAGAGCCAATCTAGATTAATCGCGAACTATTCTGTGAGCTTCATCTTCGGTACTTCAAAGGTCAGCGAGGCCCAGTAACTTTGCCATTCTGCATTCGCGCTTTCCTCTGCCGGTTCTATGTAAACCACATTGATCATCCAACGCCCCGAATGGTGGAGAATCAAACGGGCATAGCCGTCTTCATCGGTTCGAACAGCGCTCGCCTCCTCCTCTGACGCGAGCGCAAATCCTTTCACTAAAAGACCGGGCATCGGCTCTCGATCTCGTAGTATTTGAATGACCATGGTCGCGCCCTCCGACATTCGAGTCGGATCGGTAACAGCCAGCACTTCAAGAGGAAAACCCAGCGCCTTGTCCGCCCCCTCCCCATCTCCAGCCCTTACCAAGCACTTCGCAAAACGCGAATAAAGTTCTCGAGTTGTCCCTGTTGTCTTCGGCTTGATTTGTTCCGCTGCCAATACCGCATCTAGCCCCTCTTTCCGGAGATAGTCATTGAATCGATCAGCTGGAAGCTCATTGAGTTGCGGGAAACTCTCATAGGCGACCACATGCATCCCATCCCGCATTATTCGATATTTCCCTGTTGGTAGACGCCGATTTCGGCCGGTCAACGGTTCGCTAGATTGCCCGTTGTATACAAGGAACGACTTGAGATGATCGGAACGCCGCACAAGCGACTCAGCCTCTTCTCCATGCCCGATCATTGCGTAAACTTCCACGGTTTGACCTTTCTTCAATGTATGGCTTGATGGGGCCAACCAGAATTCATGGGCCTCCGCAGACAAAGCCATCAGGAGAAAAGCCACGCAAGAGCCTTCTCGGATCAGTTGAACACACCGTGAATCGACACAGAAAAGCATTCCGAGATTCATACGGGTGTCTCAATGAATTTGCGAGCGAGAATCCGATTGCCCCCAGGAGGCCGCGTCTCTAGTCGATCAAATCACCCCAAATCCAACGGAGCACCTCGGGGAGGATCGCTCCGGCGTGCTTGTCGGAATGCCTCCCATCGGTCCATAGATGGTTCAACTCATACCGGGCTCCTGGCCGATTCCTCCGGTCCGCCGTTCCATTAGCGTATTCCAAGGCCGCTAGCATCCGTTGATTCGCTAAGTACCAATTACCAAACCGGTTATCCAAATCGTTGGTCCCATCCTGCAAGAAAATCTTGAGAGGTTTGGGGGATTCTCGACGAATCAGGGTTGGGTAGAGATCCCCTCCAGGAACCATTGCCTGCCCGTCCTTTGCCGCCAGATATCCAATCGACACGTAACTTCCGATAAAACTTAGTACGTTTCGAAATTGATCGGGGCGATGCCAGGCCACCGTGAAGGCACATATCGCACCACTGCTGGTTCCCCCGATGGCACGCCTTCGCGGATCCTCAGAGATGGAGTAATTCTTGCTGAGCTCAGGCAGCATTTCATCGACAAGAAAACGGGTGTAACGGTCACTCATTGCATCATACTCCTGAGCCCGATGATTCGGGTTGCTCATTCCCAGGTCGTCTGGATAGACCTCGCCCCGTTGACCTGGTGTGATGAAAAGACCAATGGTGGGGGGGATGACTTTCTGATGTATCAAATTCTCGAGGACCTGGGGCACTCGCAAGGAACCGCGTGGATTGGTTGCCCGTTGACCATCTTGAAACACCAACAGATTGGCACTCGTCTCCGGTGAATAGCCTGCCGGCTCATAAATCCAGTATTGGCGAACAGTGTTCTCAATGATCTCGCTATGGAAAAGGAAGGGTCCCTTTAATTGGCCCCTGGGAACGCCTGGCTGTACTTGGGAATCTAATCCAAGTTCATACCCATTCGGTCCAGGGCTGAGCTGCAGTTCAGCAGCCTGAGAAACGCTCCCCAAACAGAGAGAAACAAAGGAAAAAGCCACGAAACACGCTTTCAATCCACCCATATGAATACCTTCTAGTTTAATTTGAATCGGAATTTTTAAGACAACATTGGCCCATGGAAACAAAACAGCCCATTCAAGAAGACACTTGCCCAATCAAGCGGCGGCTCAACCAACCAAGGGAACGTCCCCATAGACTAAGGGAGCCAGGGAGTCGTTACATTCAAGAATCAAAGCCATTCATTATGGGAATCAACCTATTTAAAGAGATTGCTAGGACAAGAGGCAAATTCTTGGCGGCAACAATGGAACTGATTGAACGATGTTCCTTGCAAGAATTGCATTAGCACCAAAGAGTTAGGGCTCAATTGAATGCGAGCAACCATGAACTATTGCCTCATAATAGCCCTTTCCGTCTCGGCAATCATTCTGAACACGGTACCAGCGCAAGCAGCATCAGTGCTGCTGAATAATGACCAACCGACCGCGCTCACTCCTTTAGAAGAGGCGCTGCTAACAAAGCTCCAAAGGCAATCGATCGACTACTTTTGGAGCGGTGCGGAGCCTGTTTCGGGTCTCGCAAGGGAGCGCATTCATATGGATGGCATCTACCCCCAGAGCGATCAAGACGTCGTGACTTCTGGAGGTTCTGGATTTGGTCTCATGGCGATCATCGTGGGAATCGAGCGGGGATTCATCAAGCGAGAGGAGGCCCTCACTCAGTTCGAAAAGAATCTCGATTTCTTAGAATCAGCGGACCGATTTCATGGCGTTTGGCCGCATTGGTGGGTCGGACCGACGGGAAAGACAAAGCCCTTTAGCAGGAAGGACGACGGAGGGGATCTCGTGGAAACAGCTTTTCTGGTCCAAGGTCTTCTGACACTACGGCAATATCTCTCCGAGGGAACGTTGCGGGAGAAAGCGATTGCAAAGCGATGTGACCAACTATGGAGAGGTGTCGACTGGACATGGTACACTCGCGGCAATCAAGATGCTCTTTACTGGCATTGGTCGCCAAATTTCGGTTGGGAAATGAATTTTCGCATCGGGGGTTACAACGAGTGTCTCATCGTCTACGTCTTAGCGGCAGCATCGCCAACCCACGCAATACCGGCGAGCGCCTATCATGGCGCCTGGGCCCGCAATGGCGCGATAGAGAGCGAACGTCGTTGCTACGGATATCCAGTGATTCTAGATCACTACGAACACGACGACGCCTGTGCCGGCCCCCTCTTCTGGGCTCACTATTCATTCCTTGGACTCAACCCAATTGGACTCTCTGACCGATACGCTGACTATTGGAAATTAAACCAAAACCATGCCCTCATCCACTACGCTCATTGCCAAGAAAACCCGAATAACTACAAAGGTTACGGACCCGAGCTCTGGGGGCTGACGTCTAGCTATTCGCCCAAAGGCTATGCCGGTCACAGACCTGATCGCGATCTGGGGGTGATTTCACCGACAGCGGCGCTCGCATCTTTTCCTTACACCCCAAAGCAGAGCATGGACTTCCTCAAAGCGATGTATGGGAAACACCCTAGATTCGTCGGTGTCTACGGGCCCTACGATGCGTTTAGCCTCGAACACGATTGGTATTTACAGCGATACTTAGCAATAGACCAAGGTCCTATTCCCGTAATGGTTGAAAACTATCGCAGCGGGCTGATTTGGAAGCTCTTCATGTCTGCTCCGGAAATACAGTCAGGCTTGAAGAGACTCGGATTTAAGGGCTAGCGAGGGACAAAGGAGCTCATTTGCTTCGAAAGCGACGGACGGCAAGAAGCGGGGCCTTGGGAAAAGGTTAAGACAATTCAGAAAAAAACGAAGGACGGCTCACAATCCAAGAGCTTCACGGACATTCGTCAGAAAGCTCCCCATTGAAAGAGGTTTGGCAAATCCTCGAGCTCCAAGCTTTTCGGCGATTTCCAAGGAACAACTTGGATCAAAGGGCCCTCCTCCCGAGACGGCAAAAACCTTCACGTCAGCGAAGCGTTTTTTGATCTCCATAATGATCTCGAGTCCCTCTTTTCCCGGCATGATCAAATCTGTGATGACGAGATCAGCACGCTCCTTTGCCAGATGCTTGATTCCCTCATCACCATTCTCGAACACCGCCACAGAACAGGCAACATCATCCCCGATAGAGTCCTCGATTGAGGCTTGGAGCATGCGCCCGAATGCGACGTTGTCATCGATAACCAATACGTTCTTCATGTGCCAAACTGGCAAATCCCCTGCATTTCGCGCAACAGTGCCATGTATGTGGCGCCCCCGTCAATAAAGACACGAATCCGCAACTCAGTTTCACACCAAGACCGAAAACAAGAGCCTATCCTCTCATCTTCCCTTAGGTTTACGACCATCCATCGCAGCGGATCGAAATTGGGTGAGCAGGCCCTTTATTTCTTCGCTTGCAGCTTCCGCCTCACTAAGAACCCTGATGATCCGGTCCTCGGATCCAGCCCACTTTTTAGCCAAGTGAAGATTACCATCAATTACAGCAAGCTGATTGTTCATCTCATGCACCACTGATGGCACATCCGCATTGGCTCGAAAGTCGTTCTCCCTTGCGTCGTTCTGGCGATTCTTGGGATCGACACCCGCCCCGCTTCTCTCGTCGCCGGCTTTGTCATTCATAGCTCGTATCCGTTTGATCTAACCATAACAGCACCACGCAAGCCATACGCAATACCAGCCGGAAAACAAATAAACACGACAAGAAATGGCCAGCATTGCTTCGCACAAGAATAAGGCGAAACCCAGTGGTTGTTGCACAAATCATTCCCGGAACAGAGAAGTCCAAGCGACATGCCCCGCTTCTCTTGATTCAACTCAAACCGGCAAAGCAAGGCTCTGCGCGACGAATCAGTGGGGACGGTTTTCCCTCTTTATCTCTTGGATAAGCCCCAAATCTACTGTTATAGCATCCGCCCGATGCCTATTGCTAAATTGAATAACCTTCCCCTTGCTCAGACTGATCTAAAAATTTAGCTAATCGACTAAATCTCTTGGTTACCATGTTCAACGGAATCTTCCCAGTACTACCAACATTGTTCGACGACAAGAATGGTCCTGTCTCTTATACACATCTGACGCTGCCGACGAGCGATCTAGTGTAGAT
>CAJXVR010000234.1 GCA_913061285.1 uncultured Verrucomicrobiota bacterium
CGAGATGTAGAGAGGTCTCGTGGGCTCGGAGATGTGTATAAGAGACAGTCCTTACCCTGCTCGATTTTCCCAATGCCGCAACACCCGTTGGAAGTCGCTCGACAACGACCGTTCCGACCCAGGCATTGTTGCTGATGAACCACGACTTCGTTCGAGAGGAAGCGAAACGAATCCTAGAGCTTCTCCGTCAAAAGAATCCGACTTCACCCCGGAAAAACCGGATCGTCCAGCTCTACAGGCACTTGCTAGGGCGCTTACCCGAGGCCAGTGAACTCACAGGTGCCGAAGCCTTTCTCGCGAACTACGGCAGCACGCTCACCGAGAATCAAGAGGAAAGCCCCCAAGATTCAATGGCCGCTCTTTGCCACACAATTCTGATGTCAAACGAGTTTGCCTATCTTTGGTAGCTACGATGCCTTGAAAATATCACGTCCATGAGCCTTTTCGAATCGCCCCTCTCAAGACGCCGTCTACTTAACCGACTTTGCACCGGCTTTGGAGGGCTTGCGCTTAATTCGATTCTTCACGAATCACAAGCAGCCCAGGATTCCTCTCTCCTGGGGCATCACGTCGCACGGGCTAAGAGAGTCATTTTCTTGTTCATGCATGGGGGCCCCTCTCACATCGATCTCTTTGATTACAAACCGACCCTCCAAAAGGAGTCAGGCAAACCACTTCCCTTTGGCGAGCGCAGTGTTCAATTTGCGGCCCGTGGCAACCTCATGGGCTCCCCGTGGGACTTTCGGCAGGTTGGCAAAAGCGGTTTGTGGATGTCTTCCCTGTGGAAACATCTGCCCAAAGTCGCCGATGAACTGTGTATGATTCATTCCGTATGTGAAACGAACGTCGCCCACGGAGGTGCTTGCATGAAGCTGCATACGGGCGACGAAGCGTTTCTCAGGCCAAGCATGGGGTCTTGGATTAGTTACGGGCTCGGCACAGAAAATCGAAACCTCCCCAGTTTTATTACAATCTGCCCCACATCTCTTCATGGAGGGATCAACAATTTCGGCTCCGCGTTTCTTCCAGCGACGCATCAAGGAGTCCCCCTCGGGACCCCGGGTTATCCCAACACCTTGGCAAAGGATGCCCGTTTTCATTACATGGACAATCGGGAGCAATCATCAACACAACAACGACTTCAAATCGATCTCTTGCGCCGAATGAATCGCGAGCACAGAAAGATCGACCCCGTCCTTGAAGCTCGCATCCAATCCTACGAACTCGCCTATCGAATGCAGACCGAAGCGCCTGAGGCAACCGAATTGAAGGGTGAAAGTGAGGCAACTCGGCAGCTCTACGGAATCGATCAACCCGAGACCAGTAACTTCGGCACCCTCTGCCTCCAAGCCCGCCGATTGACCGAACGAGGCGTGCGTTTCGTCCAAGTGAGCCACGCCCATTCACTTCCCTTCAACAACGAGCAGTGGGATCAGCACTCCCACCTAGAAAAAGGCCATAGTACGAACGTCAACCAAATTGACCAGCCCATCACCGGATTGATTCTGGATCTCAAGAAACGCGGGCTCTTAGACGAGACACTCGTCCTCTGGGGCGGCGAATTTGGTCGAACACCGACCGTCCAGAAAGGCGATGGACCAAAGGGTCGAGATCACCATCCAGACGGATTCACCATGTGGATGGCCGGAGGGGGTGTCAAAGGAGGGTTTCGATATGGAAGCACCGATGAGTTTGGATATCACGCCGTTGCAGACCGCTGCACCATTCATGATCTCCATGCCACGATTCTCCATTTACTCGGACTCGATCACACACGACTCACCTACGCCCACGCCGGCCGCGACTATCGTCTAACCGATGTCTCAGGGAATGTGGCTCGAAAAATCTTCAGCTAAGGAATACGGACGACCGACTAAGATCCTCCCCTGCCCGATACCGAACATTGAGGGGGGGGCAGAGGAAAAACTATCGGCCTTGTTTGAAGCCCAGCAACTTCGGTCGATCCGCTAGGATTTGCTCGATATTACTCGAATCAACGATGAGGGGTTCGTCTGTCTGAGGATCATTAACAACAGCCGCGAGGAGCTTCCCATCTTGAAAGGCACTGGCTGCCTTTCGTTTGGACCCCAGGATCCGAAGATCGGGCAATAGCAGGCCAAATCGATGGGCACCTTTCCAGACCGTTTGATTTTCAATCCCGACAGGCAAGCCGACTAAGCTCACAATCAAGGTGCAATCCGGATACTCACTTACCAATTGATCCACCGCACTCGGCTCCATCAGAAAACTGAGGGGTGTTTTTGAATCAGGAGGAAAAACCGCTCTTTCGGGATGCTCCCGGTATTCAGGCTTAATACTTGGAAAGACGATCAACACGTCCTTCTCATCTCCGAAACCCTGTCTTAGCCCGGCAATCGCTGCTTCCTCGAATCGGCGAGCATTACCATTCTTGCCCCGCTCTTGGGTAAACGGATTCGAGAGAACGAGAACACGTTTGCCTTCAACGGTTGGGAGCAAGTGAGTTGCAAGTTGCTCCAAGGCCAGCCGTCGCACTTCGTACGCTCGACTAAGTTCTGGCGGAGACTGAAGGAAAGAAGACCAAAACACCCAGCAAGCCACCGCCAAGAGGGCTCCCACCAACCAGGGCTTCGCCTTATTCATTGGTCAAAGTAGCTCGGAATCGTGTCGGCCCCCAAAAGGGCGTCGATTCCAAGTTCATCCAAGCGATTCTCGCCAACGCCCTCGACATGGCCATCAACAAACCAGAGATCAGCCTTGTTATTGTGTCGGGCATGCACCTCTTCTTCAGCCTCCTTGTGGAACGAATGAAATTGTTCGCCTCCGATGCCCATTCTACCGGCACTGGTCGTATCGGCAAAATGCGTGTATTCGGATGGCTGGCGAATCTGATTAAAATTCACAAACTCCCCAAACTCACCTTTCCGAACCTCCTCCGGAGGATCTGCCCAGACGCCATAAGTGCGAATCCACGATTCAAAAACCCGTGGAGGATATGACGGGCAAAGAAAAACTTTCGATTCACCCAGATTCTGATTGCTACTAATGATCCCTCCCCAGGCGAAAGTAGGGTTGAAGAGGTCTTCAATCTGCATGATCCCTTCGTGGTCGTCCGTATACAAAATCGAAGAAAGCCCCACTTGTTTGAGATTTCCCACACACTGGGTCTGCTTAGCCTTCGCCTTTGCTTTCGACAGGGCGGGAAGCAGCATACCGGCTAGAATCGCAATAATGGCGATCACAACGAGCAACTCGATCAGGGTAAACCCTGGCGACCGCCATGTTTCACGTTTCCGGTCTCTTTTCAAATTGATCAGCACGTTCCCAAGCTCCACCAGGCAAATGGTAGGGACTCGAAATCAGATGTCAATCCAACCAAAATCGACCAAAACTCCAGAGAGAAGCAGAAATTGAGTTTTTTTCGTTGCGATCTAAGATAAATCCTTCTTCTTAGGACATCGCTAGCGGCCATGTATTTCAATTCCACGGCATTCATAGGCTTCCTGACTGTTTTCCTTCTGCTCTATTTCCTGCTGAAGGATTCACTATCAAGCCGCAACCGACTCATCGTCGGCGCCAGTTACTTTTTCTACGCCTGGTGGGATTGGCGATTCACCTCACTCCTCCTTCTCTCAAGTCTAGTCGATTACTTCGTTGGGAAAGCGATTCCAGGCTCATCCCAGGCGAAACGCCGCAGACTCCTCGCAGCAAGTCTCCTGGTGAACTTAGGGGTTCTCGGCTTCTTCAAGTACTACAACTTTTTTATTGGGAGCACGGTCATGGCTCTGAGTCAGCTTGGAATAGATGTCGATCCAAGACTTCTCAATATTGTTCTGCCAGTCGGCATCTCGTTCTACACCTTCCAAAGTCTCAGCTACACGATAGACGTCTATCGAAGGACAATAGAACCGACAACCAACCTTACGGCCTTCCTTGCCTACGTGTCCTTTTTCCCCCAACTGGTCGCGGGCCCCATTGAGAGAGCCTCTAGTCTTCTCCCCCAATTTCTTAGCGAGCGCACTATCAACCGAGAGAAAATCGAACTTGGGATCTGGCTTGTTCTGTGGGGCCTTTTCAAGAAGGTCGTTGTCGCCGATAGCCTTGCCCCTGTCGTCGATATGGTCTACTCCAACCCCTCGATCGAAGGGCCGATGATCGCGATCGCCACGCTTGCCTTTGGCTTCCAAATCTACTGCGATTTTTCGGGTTACTCCGACATCGCGCGCGGGATCGCTTCCATCCTAGGATTCCATCTCATGCTCAATTTCAAGCTTCCCTATACGGCACTCACACCCAGCGATTTTTGGAAACGGTGGCACATCAGCCTCTCATCGTGGTTTCGCGACTACGTCTATATTCCGCTCGGAGGGAATCGTGGTTCGCCATGGCGCACTCGATTGAATCTCATACTGACCATGCTTCTGGCAGGTCTCTGGCATGGCGCTGGTTGGAATTTCGTTCTCTGGGGCCTCTGGCATGGGCTTGTCTTGACGCTTTTCGCTAAGGCCATACCCAGGAACCGATTTCAGGCCGCAGGAAGCTGGGCCCTTACAATGACAGCCATTTTTTACGGCTGGCTACTTTTCCGAGCTCAGTCAATGGAGCAGATTTGGCACCTCACGAGCTCCCTTTGGATCCCTTCGATTCCGCCTTGGGCAGGACATTACATCCTCTTTACCAGCGTCTTCTGCGCCCCAATGATCCTTATGGAGCTCTGGCAAAAGTATACTCAGGATCTTATGCCAACGCTTCGCTGTTCCTTGCCGGTAAGGACCGGTGTTCACGCAATCATGATCTACATGATCGTGTTGTTCTGGGACACTCGAGGCACCCCGTTCATCTATTTTCAGTTCTAGGTCAATGCGATGAAAAGCCACCGCTACCAAATCCAGCGAAGCGATCTATTCAGGGCCCTAGGCCTTCCTCTTTGCGGGGTCCTACTCATCGGCCTCATCGTTCACTTGAGCAGCTGGCTTCCCTTCGCGCCAACGCCCCGCCCGGCGCTAGATGTTGATCGCACGGTCATCATCCAGCAAATCGATTCGAGTGAAACGACAACGGATGCAGAGATTCTTCTTATCGGAGATTCCTCGTGCCTAATGAATGTTGATGCCGCACTTCTCGAAGGACTCGCCAAAACGAGAGCGATCAATCTAGGCACCCTAAGCTTCCTCGATCTAGACACCTTTGGCAGCCTCTTGAGCCACTACTTGGATCACCAAACAAGCCCTCCAAAATGGATTATTCTGCTAACTCATCCCGATTTCGTGCGAAAGAACTCCGCGTCGCAAGCGCATACGAACTGTTTTAATCGTTATCTGGAAAAGCAAGATCATCTCTACAATCATACGCCCCCTTGGAGTCCCGAAAAATACCTTGGGATTCATATCGTCGAAGGACGACTCCTAGCCCGACTCCCCCTCCCTCTGAACAATGCCTTCGGACGCTACTACGGATTCACTTCCGATCTCTCCTCATTCATGGTTCAGCACCAAGGCTCCGCCGTCGACCCCCGTTCCCTGGATCTCGAGCAACTCAAAGGCAGCAGCGACTACCGCGTTGCTCGCTCTCATAAGCGACTCGCAGCGTCGTTTCTAGAGCGTATCCCGTCGGGCACTGCGTTTTTCGTCGGACTGACCCCAGTTCCAAAATCATTTCCTCAAAACGATTTCGTCGCTGAATACCAAGCGCTCCTAAACGAGTGGGCACGCCTATTCCCCGGTTGCATCGCCCTGTCACAGCTCCCGCCAGTCCTTGACAATGAGTACTTTGCCACGAAAACTCATCTCACCCAGGCGGCAGCAACGCACTATACGCGAGTGCTTCTTGAGAATATCGGAATCGACGAAGTGCCCACTCACTAGATCGTCCACGCCTCACCGAATGTCACCGCGGGAGCCCCATGCGATTCGAATCTGACCTAAATCGAAGAATGAATACCCGAGATCAACCCCAGACGTCTCCAGCGCTGCTCTCAACGCTCCGGCAAGGCGTTTGGCTCCTGCTCCTCGCGGGACTCGGTGAGAAGTCATTCACGACCGCAACGGCGCAGGAACTCAAGATCGCAGCATTCGAAACGAAGAGCGTTAGCCTGACCTTTCCAGACACCCGGGGCGCCTGGACGCGTATTGAGCAAAGCCGCGATCTTCGAGATTGGAAAATCGCGGCGGAACCGCTCTTCGAGGTCACCTCGTTCCACCCACATACCGATGGGCAGCCCGCCCGGTTCTATCGATTCACCCAATTCCCTGCCCCGTCGCCTCCATACACGGTCGGCGTCATCGGAGACTCAACCGCGGCCGGGGTCATTCATGGAGCTGAAGTCATCTCGGGAGGATGGGCTGAGGGACTTAAGGTTCACGCCGGACTCGATACCCGAATCCTCAACGCTGGCCAAGCCGGCCTCAGCTCCAAGAGTTTCCTCTTTGGCCGCCAAGACCGCCTCAATATTCTCACCCGAACCGAACCCGAGTTCGTGCTGATCCAATTTGGCCAAATTGACGAGTTTTCTAAGCCAGAAGAGGACAAATTCACAACAATTGCCGAATACCGGCAGAATCTATTCTCTATTGTTGAGCTCGTCCGCAGTTGGAACGGGGCGCCAATTCTCGTCACCCCTCTTCCTTGGCGTGTCTTCACTGAGGAGGGTGAAATATCCTCAACGCTCCGAGAACGCAGCGAAACCATGTTGGAGGTTGCCCGTGAAACCGGCAGTTTTTCGGTCGACCTCCATCAGATCTTGGCGCAGCACTATCAGTCGATCAGCGGAGAAGAGATCAGAGCGATGTCAGCCGTTGATCAATACCATCTCTCGGAAGCTGGAGCAGAAATCGGAGCGGGCCTGCTTGTCGAGGCGCTTCCGGTCCATTTGCGATCACTGCTCTTCAACGCCACCGACTAGAACTCCGTCTCTCTGCACCAAATAGGGAATGGGCAGCAGTCTTGCCGTATCGGTTCAACAAGCTCGATTTGCTCCAATTCGGAGGAGGATTGCCTCTGTTGATGAAAATACCCCCCATTTGGGCCGCTACTTTCGTTAATTCACGGTTCCCGTTTGACTTGAAAATCATGGAATCGTAGATTTCGCCCAGATGCTTGCTAGTAAGGTAGACATACCTCCGCAACCTTCCGAAGATCGCAAATCCATCGCGCCAAACGAGGCGTGGGATCAGCTCGTACATCCGTATCAAGAATTCTTGGACGCTGTGAGCGCCGAGCTCCTGGTTCAGGTGGAGACATTTGAACCGGAAATTGCCGAACACGCGACCTATGTAATTTCAAATCCGGGAAAGCGGCTGCGTCCGCTGCTCGTCGGCCTTGCGGGAGGCGCCCACCTGGGCTTCGAGAAGCCGCTGGTTGACGTGGCTGTTGTCATCGAAATGGTTCATCTTGCGACTTTGGTGCATGACGATATCCTCGATGCCGCTGAGATTCGCCGCAATCGCCCGACGCTAGCAACCAAATTGGGCAACGACGTCACGGTTCTCCTCGGTGATTGCCTCTTCGCACATGCGCTCCGACTGGCAGCGTCCTTTCCAACAACGAAAGTGTGTCACGCGGTCGCTGAAGCAACCAAACGAGTTTGTTCTGGAGAAATACTACAGACCCTAAATCAGACAAAAAATCCGTCTCGTCCGGCATATCTACGAATTATCGAGATGAAAACGGCCGAATTGTTCGGATTAGCTTGCGAACTAGGAGCCCTTTACGGCTCGGCCCACCCGGAACATAGCGAAGCGCTGAGAAAATACGGGCTCGCCCTTGGAACGGCTTACCAGATTTACGACGATTGCCTCGATATTTTCGGCACGGAAGAAGTGAGTGGAAAATCGCTCGGAACCGATCTTGTGAAGGAAAAACACACCCTTCCAATCCTCATTTTATTGGAGGAAAGTTCAGAAACAGAAAAAAATCAGATTATTTCAAAACTAAATCAGTGGGATCGGTGTCATACTAAATGGTTAATGACACTTTTGAAACGCCAACAGGTTTTGGAGAAGTCGAGAGACGTGGTTTGCACGATCCTTTCGGATGCCCAAGCCTGTCTGGACGCCATGGAACGATCCCAATCGGTAGCAGCCTTGTATAAACTGTCCGATTTCTTGGAATTGAAGGTCGACGAAATGGCCCTAACATTGGCTCCAAGAACAGAACCGGACTAATGCCTACCGCGACTCTAGAAGATAGAACAGAAGTTGAGCTCTACGGCGAGATCGCCGTTCGGCCAGAAAAAGAGCTCATTGCTGAGTCTCAAGATGGAAACCTGACCTCATTCGACGAGCTCGTCAGGCGCCATCATTCGCGGATCTACGCGACGGTCTACCACATGACCTCCAATCGCGAGGACACAGATGATCTCACCCAAGAAACCTTCCTGAAGGCCTACAAGGCACTAAAATCATTCAAAGGAGGCTCTTCGTTTTACACCTGGGTCTACCGCATTGCCGTCAATAAAACGATTAACTTCCTCAAGCAACGTCGTCGCAAATCTGGCCAGATGAGCCTCAATGAGATGGATTTGTCGGGAGAAGGACGAGGCCATATTCTCGAGTTCATCTCCGAACATACCCCCCGCCGAGACGTGCGACTTCACGAACTCCAAGCCAAATTGAACGAGGCCATGCAAAAGCTGTCTGATATTCATAGATTGGTCGTCACGTTGCATGACATCCAGGGCATGCCTCATGACGAGATTGGAAAAATTATGGACTGCAACACAGGTACTGTTCGCTCGAGGCTCTTTTACGCTCGGCAACAGTTGCAGGCTCATTTATCAGATTACCTAAAGAATTGATGTCTAAAGACTCAAATCACTCGACTGAATCACTCGAGAAGTTACTCAAATTGAAGCGGTGGGAAGAGCCTCCTCCAGGGCATCTCGATCGCCTTTCCTCACGAATTATCGCTCAACTCGAAGCCGATCGCGTGGTGTCGCGCGAAAGTCTGTGGTCGCGCGTATTCGGATTTCTAGATTTGAAACCCGTATTAGCCTGCGCCTATTGCGCCGGAGCGATGGGATTGCTAGTTGTTGGCTTAGGTATGAAGACGGAGCTTCAAGAAGCCACTCAGGCCCTCCAGAAGCGTCCTGCAGATGGATTGAGGATGACCGTGATCGCTGAGCCTGCCGCTGAAGCAAGAACCAGGGCAGCGAGTTTTAGTCTCCCGGATTCAAGCAGAATGTGGCGCCACCAAGGCGATAGCAATTGGAACAATAGCGATTCAAGCTACCCGGTCGTCCGGTCGTCCCTTTCGGGAATGCCCCTCCAACTCGGAGCCCAATTGCTTAAGACCAACACTAGATCCTCTCAAACTTACCGGAGCAATCAGCTGGCTCATCCAGTGAATTTCTCGCGCTAATGTAGCGCCTTCCTCCATTTAACGATGAGGAAGGGCACCATTCCATGACACAAGAAAGCCCGAGAGCGTTAAGGCTCTCGGGCTTTTGACTTTAAATTGGGCTGTTTTAGTAGACCCGGGAGAATACAAGATTCATCCCCTGCGCCTCTATCAGCAATCGATTCTTGCTGAATTTCGCCTTTGCGTCTTCACCGTTGAGGTCAAGGACATATCGCCCCGGGGCCGTTCGTTTCCACTCACCCTCGCCCCCAATGTTAATGCTGGGCTCTTCTTTTTTAGGAGCTGGAGCAGGACGTCCTTGCTGCTGCCCACCGCGACCACCAGCGTTCGGTCGGAACCTTGGATCTAGTCCATATCGTTGAGCTTGCAAGGCTGCGGTATCGTCACGTCCGAAGCCATTGTTTGCTGGCTCCTCTTCCTCTTCTGGCTCAGGAGCCGCCTTGGCCTCGATGGCAAAGCTATTGTCGGTGTAGGCGATCAAGCTGCTGCCGTCTAAATAATTATCAACCAAGTGTTTGAGTGCGCGTAGTTCACGGGACTTGATTCCTGCGGTGTTACGTTTGGTGTAGTTAATCAAGGCGTTTCCGTTGAGCTCCCAGCGTCCCAGAATCTTCTCGTCATCATAGACTTTCGATTCACCATTTTCTAAGAAATCACGCAGATCTTTCAAATCCGTCTTATTCACTAGCACATCAAAAAGATCCGCATTGCTCATGACCTTCTGCCCCAGTGGATGCTTCATGATCTCGGCTAAGCTCGCCTGCTGGACAAGCATCCCATGGAATTCGGTATCAGCAGCAATTTCCTGGATGTCAGCACGATCTGACATCTTGAGAAAGGGAGGATAGTTGCGATAGCGATTCTCTAGAAGCGGGTTTCGGTGAGACAACCCCAACAAATCAGACACCTCATAGTATTTCGCCGGCATCGGATCCAAGCTGGCAGCCATTTTCCCAAGGCCATTGTCGTCCATCGCAACCCGAGTGTCGGTGATGAATTTCAACCATCCCGGATCGCTATCGGTCGCTACCTGGTAGGTCAAATATCCAGTAGAGTAGATCCCAACACCCAATATGATGGTGTAAACAACGCCGGCTAGAAGACCAAATGCCGCCCCAGCCCGTTGGTTCAGTCGCTTCCACATCAATTGAGTCGCTTCATCCGTCTTGAAGTGAAAATATTTCTTAACCTTGATGTGAACAACGATCCCAATGGTCATAAAGATCAATCCAATCACGATGAATGCCGTAATCGGAGGCAACACGGCCAGCAGAATGAGATTCGTTACCCCAGATGCCGTATAGATCGGGAGCATCAAGGGCGCCAAGGCCTGTGCCAGCATAAGCCCGACAAAAAGTCCGAGAACTGAAATCCCCATCTGGATTGATCCCCGTAGAAACCCGAGGCCGGCAAAAACTGCCAGCAACAATATCGCTATTAGCCAAATCATGATGCTTTAAATGGTGTCGTCTTTCGTTGCAATAATCACGAATATTTTTCGGAATTAAAGAAAATACTAGCACTATTAATGCCAAAAACTGTAAAACTCGGCCTATCACAATGCTCTCATTCGCATTCTCGCCTCAGCAGGCCACCAATAGATTTCACTTCAACGCGTCTGACGGGTTGATTACCACCTCCTATCGATTGACAGGTAACTCTCCATTTCTCGAGTATCGCCCGCGTCACTCCCAGCTCCGCTAACATCCAAGCCGCGATTTTCCCCAGGCGTCCGCTGACATAAGGAACCCGATGGAGCAAAAGCTCATCTAACTTCGAAATACCCTTGTCTTGGACCGCCCCTTATTATAAGTCTTCATATTTCTAATGAGCGATTCCCCGCAGCTAGAATCTGTCCTCAAGCAATACTACGGTTACGATTCGTTCCGGCCGCTTCAAAGAGCAATTATTGAAGATGCGCTTGGCGGGAACGACGTGATGGCAGTTCTCCCCACGGGAGCGGGAAAGTCGCTCTGTTTTCAAATCCCCTCTCTGGTTAAGGAAGGCACGACAATCGTCATCTCACCTCTCATCGCCCTGATGAAGAACCAAGTAGACTTGCTTACCGCCAACGGTATCCCAGCCACGTTTCTCAATTCGTCGCTCTCAGCAGAGGAAAACCGGCAGCGCCGTCAGCAAGTGTTCGAAGGCAAGATCCGAATCCTCTACGTTTCTCCTGAACGTTTGGCGATCAGTCACCTTGCTTCCGAGACGTCTCGACTACAAATCGATCTCATTGCGATCGATGAGGCGCACTGCATTTCCGAATGGGGCCATGATTTTCGGCCCGAATATCGCCAACTGTCAGAGCTGAGAGCCGATCTAGAGAACGTCCCCATGATGGCCCTAACGGCCACAGCGACGGAACGAGTCCGGGAAGATATCATCGAGGCACTCTCACTGAAGATCGACGAGCCATTCATTGCGAGCTTTGATCGCAAGAATCTAAGCTACCGGGTCCAAGACAAAAACAAATCACTCAATCAGATTCTGGCTTTCCTGGCTGACCGCTCAGATCAATCGGGAATCATCTACTGCCAAAGTCGAAATGGAGTGGAACGACTCGCCACCCAGCTCCAGAAGAACGGGATTAACGCGCTCCCCTACCATGCCGGCCTTGATCGAGAACTTCGCAGTAAGAATCAAGATGCGTTTATCCGCGACGAATGCCAGATCGTGTGCGCGACAATCGCTTTTGGGATGGGGATTGATAAACCAAACGTTCGATTCGTCATCCATCAGGACCTACCAAAGAACGTCGAAAGCTACTACCAAGAAACAGGACGAGCGGGTCGCGACAGCCTCCCCAGTGATTGCCTCCTTCTCTTCAGCTCGGGCGACGCAGCCCGTCAAAACCACTTCATCGAAGAAAAGTCGTCTGAGAACGAAAAAGAGGTGGCGAGAAGACAACTCAGGGAAATCATTCACTACGCGGAAAGTGAAACCTGCCGCCGAGCCTCACTACTCAATTATTTTGGAGAATCAACCGAAATCGAGAATTGTCAGTCCTGCGACAACTGCCTCGAACCCAAAGAGTCCTTCGAGGGATCTGTACCTGCGCAAAAGATTCTTTCTTGCATCTATCGCGTGTACCAACACTCGGGTTTTTCCGTCGGCGTCAATCACATCGTTGAGGTCCTCACCGGGGCAAATACGGAAAAGATTCGAAAATGGGGGCATGACTCGCTCAGCACCTACGGCATCGGCCAGGAATTCGGTCGAGACGAATGGGCTCACGTCATCCGGCAGTTGATTCGGCGAACCCTCGTCGGCCAGAACCAAGAACAATTCAGTACCCTCCATCTCACTTCTGAGGGGACTCAATTCTTGAAGAACAAACCTTCGCTCACCTTGACCAAACCGCCACGAAAACAACACCGGGAACCGCTGCGGAAGGCGAAAGATAGCGACCGATTCGATCCCAAACTCTTCATCGAGCTACGAACCCTCCGTCTGTCTCTTATACACATCTGACGCTGCCGACGAGCGATCTAGTGTAGATC
>CAJXVR010000235.1 GCA_913061285.1 uncultured Verrucomicrobiota bacterium
AGATGTAGAGAGGTCTCGTGGGCTCGGAGATGTGTATAAGAGACAGGCCCCATGCATGGATGTCTCCCCATTCGAGTCAACCACGTTCACATCGCTTCCTAGGGATACCAAGTATTTGACAGCAGCGAGGCATTCTTCTTCCGAACCTGCTTCTTCTTCGGGCGCTGTGCTTCCGATGCCAGCCGCTACGAGAAGGGGGGTGGTGCCATCTGAATTGGGAATCTCAGGATCCGCACCAAGTTCAACCAAGAGCTTCATATAGGCGAGATCAGCTCGATCAGCGGCAAGGAAGAATGGAGTGGCTCCGATCACGCTTACCCGTCCATTCCCCGCCTTTCTTCCCCGGGTGAGCCTCGCATTGACGTCTGCTCCTCGACTAACGAGGTCTCGCACAAAATCTAAACTGGTTCGCCTTCCCGAGCCTTGAGGCTGTGGGGCTCCTGCGGAGGATTCTCCGATGTCTGGTTTCCGAATCCAGGTGAGTGAGTGAAGAATCGTGTAGCCGGATCGGTCGTCATTGGGATCAGCGCCGGCTTCGAGCAATTCAACGGCGAGATCATAGTGCCCGTTTTCGACAGCTAGTAGGAGGGCACTCGTTCCCTTCTTCGGAAGCTTGCCGTTAGAACTCGAAGGGCGCATGACTCCATTGATGTCGACGCCTTCGTTAAGAAGCACTCGAGCCACTTCCGCTTGGCCTTCACGAATCGCAAAAAAGAATGGCGTATAGCCGGATCGCTCCAAAGGAGTGGTAATGTCAGCGCCGGCGATGACGAGCGTTTGAATGATCCCTGCATGCCCTTCTGAAGCAGCCCACATGGCCGCCGTTTGACCTCTACGTTCCTTGCCGTTCACATCGGCTCCAGCCCTCAAAAGGGCCGTCACCGTTCCTTGATCCCCTGTCCTTGAGGCCGTCATGAGGACTGTTTCACCTCCAGGGATCGCGGTGTTGGGATCGGCGCCATGCTCGAGCATCGCTTCTGTTAGGGACGCATTTCCATTAACGCAGGCGAGGTAGAGAGGGGTGATCCCGTATCGGTTCTCGATGCTGGGGTTCGCTCCTAATTCTAGGAGCCTCTGTCCCAGTTTCGCATCATCATGATAGGCGGCCCAATGGAGTGGGGTCATTCCGTCTACCTGAGAATCGTTGATCGCTGGCTGTCCCTCGAGCAACTTGGCCACCACAGCCTTTTTCTTCGCTTCGACAGCATCCGCGAGCGGGGCCGCGCCTTCAAGCGAAAGGGATAGTAGAGCGACCGCGGTTGCTCCAAAGTAACCCCATTGTTTAACGTGTTTTCTCATCGCTAGGGTGTCTAGATAACTTCTCCATGTCTGACGCTAGATCGACAAGGTATCAAAGAGATTTTCGATTTTCCCGGTGCTGTCTCCGAACTTATCGAGTTTGACTCCGGCCTTGTCGAGGAGACTGAGGTGTAGATTGGCGAGTGGCGTTGGTTTCTCGAAACGCAGATGTCGGTTCCCTTTCATGCCAGCATTGGCTCCTCCGGCGACGATCACCGGAAGGTTGGTGTGATCGTGGACGTTGGGATTGCCGATTCCGCTGCCGTAGAGCATCAGGACGTTGTCGAGCAGCGAGCCGTTTCCTTCCGGGGTGTTTTGGAGCTTCTGTAAATACTCTGCAAATAGAGATACATGAAAGGCGTTAATCTTTGCCATTCGTGCGATCTTCGCAGGATTGTCCCCGTGATGGGAAAGCGGATGATGGGGGTCTGGGACTCCAATTTCGGGATAGGTGCGATTGCTCGTCTCGCGAGCGATTTGGAAGGTTGTCACGCGGGTGATATCACCCTGAAACGCTAACAATTGGAGGTCAAACATCAAACGGGCGTGATCGCCGTAGGCTGCCGGGACTCCCAATGGGCGATCCAGATCCGGGAGGGGGTTTTCTTTGGAATCGGCTTCGGCCTTTTGAATTCGTCGTTCGACTTCGCGGATCGAATCAAGGTAGTCCGTGACTTTGGCTTGATCGCTGGATCCGAGGTCGCGCTTGAGGCGATTCATATCCTCAGCAATCGAATCGAGCAGGCTGGCCCGTTCGCGGAGTGCGGCTTGACGTTCCTCGGCCGTGCCGCCTTCTCCAAATAAGCTTTCAAAGACAAGCCTTGGATGCGCTTCGGCCGGGAGCGGTGTGGTTGGTGAAGACCACGAGAGGTTGTTCTGATAGACGCACGCGTAGCCGTTGTCACATTGGCCCACGGTCTGCAAAAGATCCATGGCCAGTTCCAACGATGGTAATTGTGTTTGCTGGCCGATCTGTTTGGCCGCGACTTGATCTGCCGTGGTGCCAAGGTAGTAGTCAGAACTCTCGGTAACTTTTGCTTTGGCAGCGCTGAGGAACGATGAATTTGAGGTGGCATGCGACCCTGGATAGGCAGGACGAAGTTCCATGTTCGTAAAGACTGTGGCCTTATCCTTAACGGGGGCGAGGGATTCCAAGATGGGCGACAATTCGTCCAGGTTGCCTTCACTCTTAGGAGTCCATCGCGATTGATCACAACCCATGGGCATGAAGACATATCCCAAGCGGCGAATACCTAGAGCGGGTGTGTTCGCAGCCGCCGTGGCGGCAGGGATCATCGCATCAAGAAGCGGTAGCGCCAGTGAAGCTCCGGCTCCTTTAAGAAAGGTTCGACGGGGGATGGATTTTTTAGTGATGAATCTCATATCCTTGTTTGGTCCTTACTCGCGTTCGTTTGCAATAGATTTGGTGCGCATGCGAAACGGCATGCTCTTGGTGATTCCCAAGATGAGTGACGAGAATTTATAGTCGTCCTGTTGAGCTTCTCTCACAATTTTACGGATGGCTGGAGCATCGTGGGCCTCAACGCCTCGGCCAAGGGCAAAGGTCAGGAGTTTTTTCGTGAGGGTGTTGACGAATAATTCCGGGCGCTCAAGCAGGCCTTGCTCTAAGTTGGCAACGCCGTCAAAGACTCGGCCATCAGGTAATCCTCCTGCGACGTCGATCGGGCTGCCGTTCTCGAACTCCCGCCAGCGTCCCACGGCGTCAAAATTCTCCAGTGAAAATCCAACGGGATCCATGAGGTTATGGCAGCTGGCACAAGCGGGGTTGGCGCGATGGGCCGCGAGGCGATCTCTCATGGAGAGTGATGCATCGACTTTGTTCTCCTCGAGTGAAGGCACGTCTGGTGGTGGCGGCGGTGGTGGCGTGCCGATAATGTTTTCGAGCACCCAATTGCCACGAATCACGGGAGAGGTGCGGGTAGCGTAAGACGTCACGGTCAAGACGCTTCCTTGGCGTAGGAGGCCTCCGCGCCTGTCTTCGGGATTGAGAAGGACTTTGCGGAAACGGCTGCCGAACACTCCAGGAATACTGTAGTGATGAGCGAGGCGTTCATTGAGGTAGGTATAGCTGGCTCGCAGGAGATTGAGAACACTCTGATCTTCCTGGATGATACTCTGGATGAAGAGTGTTGTTTCTTTCCGAAAGGCCTGACGCAAGTTGTCATCAAAGTCAGGGAACAGTCTTAGGTCTGGCGTAATCGAATCAAGGTTTCTCAAGTGCAGCCATTGGCTCGCAAAGTTCTCCACCAGGTTGCTTGCCCGGGGATCGCGGAGCATTCTCCGGACTTGTTTCTCAAATTGGGCGGGCTTGGACAGTTGCTCGGCGATTGCGCTGTTGAGTAATTCGAGATCGGGAAGACTACTCCAGAGAAAGAAGGAGAGTCGGCTTGCGAGCTCAAGATCGCTTATCGGATACGCCTGCCCGGATGGAAGGTCCCTGGGCTCACGTTCGATTCGGAAGAGGAATTCTGGACTGACGAGAATTGAATTGAGGGCTTTTTCGATGCCTGCTTCGAAGCCGCCCTTCGCGGCGCCTTCTCTGAAGAAGGCGAGCGGTTTCTGGAGGTCTGAGCTTGATACGGGGCGCCGAAAAGCCCTCATCGCCAGGTTGCTGAGAATAGTTCTTGCGCTTGCTTCTTCTCCATTGGAGCCCAAGGGGAATTCGGTAAAGATTTTCCGGCGACTGGGCGTGTCCCCGGCATCATCGGAATCGAATGGTCCGGTGATCGAAATCTGATAGATCGCGGGTGAGAGCCGAGGATGCCTAAAGAGATTGAAATGGGCCTCAAAGGGTTGCCGCTTGTTCTCTAGGAGACTGTAGGATTTTTGTCGGAACGTGACGCCGAGGTTTCGTGGTCCGGCGTGGACAAAGGTCCGTGTCTTGAGATGCTTGTCGACCTCGCTATGACTTTCGTGGCCTTTCCGGGTCACGGTAAAGGCTTCAACCAATGCCCGGTCAATGAGGATCTCCATTTCATGAGATCCCGAAAGACCTTCGACGTGTTCATTGCGATCACGCGAAAGGAGCACTTCAATCTCGTATTCTCCGTCTCTGGGGAAGGTGTAGTTGAGGACAGCGCCGCCGCGAGTTCCAATGGGGAGACCTTCGACATGCTTCTCTTGGGTGTAGTCGGGTGGGATTCGGTAGGTGTAACCATCCGGGCGTTTGGAGGGCGATCCAATGGCGAGTCGGCTGATTTTTTGAGCTGCAGTGATATAGCGATCGACGAGGCTAGGGGAGAGGGTTCCTACCGTGACGTTGTCGAATCCGTGGCTTTCTTGGTCTTGTGGCAGAAGCGATGCAGCGTCAATTTCTACGGCCAAGAGATCTCGAATCGCGTTTTGATATTCCGTCCGATTCAAACGACGGAAGGTATCAACTCTCCCGGGTTGAGGGTGGGCGAGTGATTCTGCATCGAGAGCATCGGTGAGTGAGCTGAGTAGTGACTTGTAGCCGGCTTCTGTCGGGCGTGCTCGATCTGGGGGAGGCATTTGCCGTGCCTGAAGCCGAGTGACGACTTTTTCCCAAATTTCAGGATGATGGGCGATGGGATCCCGATGAATCGCATCCAGATTGAAGCCCCCTTTATTTTCGTCGGCATTGTGGCAGCTAAGACAATGTTGTTCGACCATGGCGATATGTGACCGAGGCGATTGAGGTGAGCCTAGGTCTCGTCCAATCTCAATTGCCTGGTCGAGCCACGTCGTGGCTGCCCTGTATTCTGAGTCTGTTGGGCGTTGAAGCTCAGGTTCATCTTTGGGAGGCATTTCACGCTCTCTGAGCATCCAGCTGACCTCTTTCCAAGTGTCCCTGTGATCACGGACGTCAAGGTCGAGAATGCTTTTGAGGTCCAGCTTACCCTTGGTCTTCTTAGGGTTGTGACAATCAAGACAATAGTCGTTCAGTAGCTGACGTACGGACGGTTTGAGACTCTGGCTAGATCCTGCGTAGGGGAATGTTGCAAGCAGCAGCAAGCCTAGAAAGAGAGCAACCGATGGCTGTCTTCTGTCACGGAAATACGATTGAACCGAACTATCTTGCATTGAAATGACTTAGGCTGCTGAAATTTCAGTGAAGTTACAACAAATCAATGGGGTTTGGAATCCTTTCTTTTGAAACCGTTGATACCCCGTTTTACTGAAGATGGCCGTCGTTGAGCCGTTTTCAGGAGACAGCTCCTGAGTTGATCGACCGTAAGGATCTCGAAACTGGGACTGAGATTCCCACCTCTATGTCGTTTGAGCCGCTGGCACGAGAGGGCTAGGCTGGATTAGCTCATAGAATGGCCATTTTGCCCCAAACGTTCCTGTGGTATTGATATTGCTTGAGGGCGGTCTACCGTGAGTTGCCTGATGAACGAATTGCGAATCGCCCTGAGAAGCCTGCTTAGATCTCCAGGCTTTAGTTTGGTGTCGATTAGCACCCTGGCCATCGCCATTGGCGCGAACACGACGGTGTTCAGTTTTGTCAATGCACTCTTAGTACGTTCGCTTCCAGTGGATGAACCAGCGGCCCTTCGCTGGGTTTCTTGGCAGGGTGACTTGGAGGGAATCACCGGACGGGGGTGGTGGGCCCAGGATAACAAGGGGCAAACGGTGTCTAGTTCGTTTCCTTATCCCGTCTACGAGTTGCTTCGTGATCAAAGTGGTGCGAATGCCGACGTCATGGGCGTGTATCGACTAGGCCAAGCAACCGTCCGCTTGGGAACCTCCGTTAAGACTGTGGATGGCTTAATGGTTTCGGACAATTTTTTCGAAACCATCGGAGTGGGGATTCAACTTGGGCAGCCTTCGTTTGAACTTGGCGCGCTGGATGGTAGTGACAGTCCCGTCGTTCTCTCTCACGGTCTTTGGAGGCAATCGTTCAATGGGGATGCCAATGTCATTGGACAGTCGATCTCGATCGAAGGGCAGCAATTCGTGGTTTCCGGCATCCTCGAGTCGGGGTTTCGCGGGCCCATTAAGGGCTATGATAGCGGTTTCTATCTTCCCTTTTCTTCCCTGCCTCAAATTGCCGCTTGGCCAAGCCTTACAGATCCGGCGTGTTGGTGGATGGAACTGCTCGTGCGTTTGAAAGGGACAAGAGATGAAGCGGAACTCACCGGAGCGATGCAGTCGGTGTTAATCCAGGCAGTAGACCAGAAGTATCTCGTGGATAGTGCGGCCCCGATACAATTATCGCTAAACAACGGAAGGGCTGGGATTCGACATTCAAGCGAGCCTTTGGATGCGCCCCTTCGTCCTCTTGCGGGAGTGGCGCTGACGATTCTCCTCGTTGTGTGTGCTAATCTTGCCGGTTTGATGATCGCTCGCGGTGCGGACCGAAAGCACTCGATAGCGATTGAAGGCGCCCTTGGTGCAAGTCAATGGCAGCTGCTAAGGCGGCCGCTCATTGAGTGCGCGTTGTTGGCCCTAGGCGGCGCCGTCTTTGGAATGCTGATTGGTAGTTGGTCAACGAGTCTGCTTGCTGATTGGCTTTGGGATAGGTCTCTTGCGGTGGACGTTTCCTTTGATCGCTCGGTTGTGGTGTTTACGGGAGTCCTTTCTCTAGGGACGATGTTACTTTTTGGACTTTTACCGACTTGGCGTTACTCGCGAGCGAATCCTTGCGGAAGCTTGAAATCACGATCCAGCCTTGGTGCGCCTCGACTGAAGTGGGGGCGGGCTTTTGTGTCGGTTCAGATAGGCTTGACCTTCGTGTTGCTTCTCTCAAGTACACTTTTCTTGCGGGGATTGCATCGCCTTTCTGAAGTTGACCTGGGTTTTGTGATGCCGGATCTCCACACGTTCTCCATCGACGCCGGTGGCGGAGGAATCGAAGAGACCGAACGGTTTGAGTTTTACCGTCGCATCCGGGCAGATATCTTGAGACTGCCCGGTATCAGTGACGTAGGCATGGCCTCTAATCCACTGGTCAGTCATCGAGTCAACACCTCTGAGGCCCTTGTTCGAGACGCTCGCACTGGGGAAAAGATGAAATTGCCCATGCTGTTCATGCGGGTCGATGAGTCGTTTCTTCCGGTCATCGGCACCTCGCTCTTGATGGGGCGAGGTTTCCAATTGACTGATACTGAGGCGAACAAACCGGTGATGATCGTCAATAGGACACTCGCGAAACAGGCTTTTGGAAATGAAAGTCCGATCGGGAAGGTTCTCGAGGTTGGGGGGGATTCGTTCACAGTCGTCGGGGTTTGTGCGGATTTTAAATACGATAGCTTGAAGGCTTCGGAGTCGGTGTCCCTGCTTTCGAGTCGACAGTTTCCACGGAGCGATGACCGAATGGTTTGCTACTTCAGATCTGAGGGCAATCACGCGGAGTTACCGTCTTCCATTAGCGAACTCATGGCAACGCGGTATTCCGAAGTACCCGTTTCTGAAGTGGAATCAATGCAATCGATTGTTCATCAGAGCACCGGGCCCGAGCGGGCAGCTGCATACTCCTGTGCCTTGCTCTCAGGGCTAGCGTTGTTGCTTTGTGGAATAGGGCTCTACGGGTTGATGTGCTACTTGGTCGCTGGCCGCAAAGGCGAACTGGGCTTGAGGTTGGCACTTGGAGACTCAAGACGGGGTGTGACCTTGCGCGTTGTTTGGGACGTCCTCCGTCTTTCCCTTGTTGGAGTGCTTGGAGGTGGTTTAGTTGCGATAGGCAGCTTGCCGATGCTGGCACCGTACATATATGGTCCAGCTACAATTGATCTGAGAGCTGGCATGCTAGCAACGGGATTTATTGTGGCCGTGTGTGTGATCGCAGCTTGGATTCCTGCCATAAGAGCGTCTCGAACGAGCCCCATGACCGCTCTTCTAGGAGACTAGTTCATGCTACTAGTTTCCAAGAAAGGTCTTTGTGATCGGTTAGACTTGGTTCACTGAATCAGCGAATTTTGTTTTGATGGGGCAAGAACGACGTAGGAGAGGAACCTGCGAATTGGCGGAAATCGCGTATCAGATGTGATTGATCGAAAAAGCCCGAGTCTAATGCGGATTGAACCCAATTCATGGATGGGCCATTTCTAGGCTTCTTCGGCTTGCCCCTATGTGCGATGCGAGCGATTCCACCGATATATGTCCATGAGCCTGCAAGATGCGTTGCAGCGCAGCCCGGACGCGAGGATTCTCGCGCTTACTTACGAGTGCCCCAAAGAGGAAACGGTTGCAAGCTGCGATGCGCTGCCCATCGTTTGATGATGCTACGGTCTCTTCGATCAACCGATGAATCTCTGGAAACAGATCTTCGGCGGACACTCGGGCATCCGTAATTGATTGCATTGACGTCGAAAGGAATGGGCCATCCCGCTCGGCTTGAATCGAATTTCAATCATTCCGGCGTCCATCGAACCCTGTAATACCAGCGGTCTGGTCAATTGCCCACACGCGACGGCTACTGGCTGCGTCAGGAAGTGTCCCTTGGGATCTTTCTCGGCAAACGGCGAACGAAAATGAATGATGAGTTCAGGGAACCCGTCGGCAACAATTGTTTCCGGGACGGGAGCATTCGTTTTGCTTTCGAAAACCTAGAATAACTTGACCCAGGAGGCAAGTTCGATGGGTGGGGTGTACTCGTGGTATCGCATTCCGGCATTCGTTCAGGGTGTCGACATCCTATCTAATCTAGAATCTTCTGTTCGCACGTGGCCACAAAAAAGCTCATCAGCGCCGCCTGCGGATTGTGGCGACACACGCCAGAGCATCTCAGTAATCGACCGAGCGATTTATCTCGATTGGAGGGCGATCAAACGTTGCCAGGAACGATGATGGATCCGAACTTCTTACCATTGTCCTGGCAAAAGAATCATTGAGGGCAGCTCTGTAGACCGTGCGTGGGTTGGGAACAGATCGTTTTTAGTTGACCCGATTCGATCGTCCGTCTTTTCTTCATGCCCCTTTTCCTAGGAAAGGCTCCCGCCAATTGTTGCCTAGAGCTGGGAATACTTGATCCATGTTAACGATTCGAAACCTAGCGAAAGCATTTTCTGGAAGGTCCCTGTTTGAGGGCGTGTCCATGACCGTGAACTATGGCGACCGGGTTGCCTTGGTTGGCCCCAATGGCGCTGGCAAGACCACGCTATTCTCGCTCATTCTTGGCAATGAGACGATCGATGCGGGTGAAATCAATCGAGACGAGTGGACAACGGTCGGTTATCTCCCGCAGGAGAGCGAGGCGCTCGGGGACGAGACCGTGTTGGAAGTGGCGACCGGCCGGGTTGGGGCGATCCCATCATTGGAGGCGACCCTTCGCGAATTGGAGAAAGCTGGGACCTGTGATTGTATCGAATACTACGAGGCGCAGGCCAAATTTGACGCCCTGAACGATCCTCAGTTCGAGGCCAAGGCCAAGAAGATGTTGCATGGTCTTGGATTTCTTGAAGAGCACTTTGATCGTCCTGCCTCCGACCTGAGTGGCGGATGGGTCATGCGCGCGCACCTGGCTCGTTTGTTGGCCATGCAACCTGACTTACTGATGCTTGATGAGCCGACCAACCATCTCGACCTCAGTGCCTTGCTTTGGTTCCAGGAATACCTCAAGACCCAGTCCTGCGCCGTGTTGTTGATTTCGCATGATCGGCAGTTCATGGATGACATCGTGCAAAAAGTGTTCGAGTTCTCCAACAAACGGCTTCTGTCCTGGAAAGGTAACTACTCTGAATATGAAATTCAGAAGAAGGAGGCATTTACGCGAGCCTCCGCCGCCTATAAGAACCAACAGAAAGAGGTTTCTGCGATCAAGGATTTCGTCGCTCGATTTAGAAACGTGAGCTCGAAGGCAGCGCAGGCTCAGAGTCGCCTCAAGATGCTGGATAAGATGGAGATGCTCGAAAAGCCCCTTCCGCCTCGGAAACCGTATCCCTTTAAGTTTCCGTCTCCGGTGCGTGGCGGTCAGCGGGCGATTGCGCTAGAGAACATCCACATGGCCTACGGCGACAACAAGGTCTATGAGGGGCTCGACTTCGAGGTTCAACGCGGCGATCGCACCGTCCTCATCGGTCCAAACGGAGCAGGGAAATCAACCTTGCTCAAAATTCTCGCTGACGAACTAAAATTCCAGAAGGGGGTTCGGACGGAAGGGCACAACTGTCGGCTTGGCTACTTTAGCCAGCATCGTTCCGAGGCGCTTGATCCTGAAAACAACGTGCTCGACGAAGTGCTAAAGGCGTCGCCGGATATCCGTGAGGAGGAAGCACGCGGTATTCTGGGGTCATTCATGTTCCGCAAAGAGGAGATTTACAAGAAGACCGGAGTGCTGAGTGGGGGCGAGAAGAGCCGTCTCAATCTCGTGAAATTCTTGGTCAACCCTCCTAATCTCCTTCTGATGGACGAGCCAACCACGCATCTCGATATCCTGACTGTAGAGTCGCTGATCATCGCGCTCGAGCGTTACGAAGGGTCCCTCGTCTTTATCTCTCACGACGTCTACTTTATTCGCCGCCTGGCCACGAAAGTCCTGCATGTGAATAAGGGCACGGTGACACCGTATGCAGGTAACTACGACTACTTCCTAGAAAAGACCAACTCTAAGGGCAACGACCGCGCAGCAATCACCGCGTAGCGCGGGGGGCAAAGGGGTGCCGCCATGGCGTTCCGTTCTGATCACGCTGTTCCAGTGCCTCCGCTTGCGGCATGTTTGAGGCGTCTCGCGGAATGACTAGCGCCAGTACTTATCAATGATATACTGGTTGTCCTTCCCGTGCTGTAGCCACTCTTGATAATCGGCGAGGGAACGAAAAGGGGGGATATGATGGGGTTGGAGTTTTTCTGAAGTTCTTAACAAAGGGGCTGGGTTTGTCGGGATATACGATGCGAGCTCGTGTTTGATTGATTCGAACTTCGGATCATGCGCTAGATTGTGCCACTCTTCCGGATCCGTGGTGTGGTCGTAAAGTTCTTCGCTGCCATCCACATATCGAATGTATCGATATCTCTCCGACCGAATGGAAAATTCATCAGCGTCGTAGGTGGTTAAGGCAACATGGTTCCATCGGGATTGAGGATTGAGAAGGAGAGGAGAAAGACTGCGCCCGTCGATGTTTTTTCTTGTCGGGAGGCCGCAGAGATCTATGAGGGTTGGATAGATGTCTTGAAGCGAGACGACCCGGTGGCACAGGTCGCCGTCGCGGGAACCGCTCGGTAGTCCCGGAGACGTGCGAGGCGCGTGGATCATGAGAACACTGCGGGCCACGTTGTCCCAAAGTGCGAATTTTCGCCAATGGGCTTTCTCGCCAAGCTGCCAGCCGTGATCGGACCATAGAACGATGATTGTGTTCTCGCGGAGAGGGCTGGCATCTAATCCGTCCAGTAAGCGACCCAGCATGGCATCTGCGAAAGCGATCGATGCGAGGTAGCCCTGAACGGCTTGTTTCCATTGATCAGCCTTTATGACGTGTCGGTGATAGTCACCGCCCCGAGTGGCGATGCCCCGGGCTCGGTCCCCGAGATCATCGAGATCGGAAGCGAGCGTCTTGGGGAGCAGCATCTCGTCCTCTGGAAAGAGATCAAAATATTTTTGGGGAACGTACCACGGGAGGTGGGGGCGGTAGATGCCGCAGGCTAAGAAGAAGGGCTTGTCGTGCTGGCGTCTCAGTTGGCCCAAGACGTAGTCGACACTCTTGTAATCGCCCATTGCCTCATCGCCAACTTCCATGGGAGCCCAGTCAAACATCCCATACATATGCTTGAACGGTGGCATGTTCATGGTAGCTGGTGGTGGTTGTCCCGGACCAAGTAGTCGGGACTTGGAGAAATCCGGGAATACTTCCTCTGGCATGTTCTTCTGTTGGGATGGCCAATAATCATCCCAACAGTTCGGATCTACCATGTGGTAGTGAAAGATCTTTCCCGCGCCTGCGCTGTAATAGTTATTTTCGCGAAAGTAGGCGCCGATGGTTTTCCGGTTTGGGATGACTTCGCGCCAATCCTGGTAATTTGAGTAGAGACCGGAATGGTAGGGGGCGTGTCCCGTCATGACAGCTGTGCGGGAGGGGTTACAGCCAGGGCTTGGGCAATAGGCTCTGGTGAAACATACGGATCGCTCAGCTAAACGGGTGAGATTTGGTGTTCGGGCTTGTGGATGCCCGCCTAGTGGTTCGATCCAGTCATTGAGATCATCAATTGAGATGAAGAGGACGTTGGGGCGCATCCCTGCTACCGATGTCTCGCTTGATGTGGCTGCCGCAGACCAGGAGACGAGTCCCGCCCAGAGGATAAGCGTAGGAATATTCCACCGCAACGGCTTGAGTCCATAGTCGATGGCTAGGGGAGGATTCATTGTCATCATTGACTCTAAGACAGAGCTGATCGGCTATTTCCAGACGTAAGAACCAGCAAGCAATTCGGAATAGTGCGTTCTCAGCTTTTTCGTGAGACGTTCCCTTAACTCTTTATCCCCTGGTGCGAGATTCCGAGCTTCCCCAATATCGTAGCGTAGATTGTAGATTTCGAAGTCCTTTAGCTCGGCTGCCTGTATCCTGTCTCTTATACACATCTCCGAGCCCACG
>CAJXVR010000236.1 GCA_913061285.1 uncultured Verrucomicrobiota bacterium
GTCGGCAGCGTCAGATGTGTATAAGAGACAGCCTCTTCGGTGACAAGCGCCAGTTCAGGGATCCCGAGTTCTGGTGAGATCTCAAACTGATCTTTTAAGGCGCTCACTCGTTCAACCAAATCTCTCGCGACCGATTCACTAGGGCTAGCGGTGTCTTCAACTCGAGAGAGTTCCTCGGAGTCTTGACGAAGCCGAACGAGCTCTCCTCGCAATTTCGGCAGGTCCCGCAGCTCCCCGCGAAGGCGTTCATTTTCCTTCTTCGAGGCACGGAAGTCGTCGCTCACCTCTTCATACGCACGCTCCATCGCCGCCAGAGTTTCGCTCGTCCCCAATCGAAATGCCGCCAATTCAGCAGCAAGATCCTTGGCCTGCTGCCGCTGATACAAGCCCGCTCCAAGGACAACCGTGATCGTACTCGCAATAATCGTTTTTTGAATCGTCGTCATAGCAATCGTCTCAATAGCTCCCATTGTTCCCGCTGTCATGCTGATCGCAGTCGCGCTAGACAATGCAAGACCCAGTCCAGCAGGGGCCGCTACGACCGCCCGAGTAGAAACCAGCGCGACGAGGGAATCGCTCCCGACCGCAATTTGCTTCCTTTCGAAATAGCGTCTGAGCCGTTCGACGGCTCGAGCAACACGCTTCTGGGCAGCCCCCTCGCTCAAGCCCAGATGCCTCCCCACCGCACGAAGGTTTCTCCCTTCAAAATACCTTAGGAGAACAACCGTCCGATCCTCCTCGCTCAATGATGCCATGCCTTCATCCAAGAGAGGACTAATCTCGCCCCAGGGATTTGGGACTTCACTCCCATCATTCATCGCGACCGCAATCTTTTCTCGAGCTTGTCGTCTCGTTTCCGCCCGAACGACATCAATGGCAGAGCGTCGGGCAACCTGATACAGCCAAGCGGACAAGACCGTATTGGAAGGAAGACTATTCGCGTTTCGAGCGAGATCAATGAACACGGCCTGAGCCACTTCCTCTGCCAATGAAGGGGAGCGAACTTGCCGAAGTGCCGCAGAATAAATGAGATCGACGTAGCGTCGTACAATTTCTGCATAGGCCTCCTCGGAGTGCTCCTGTACATAGCGTCTTAGGAGTTGATAATCAGACTCGCTCACTTTCTACAAGGTAGTCGGCACCCGATCGAGAATCCGACAGACAAAATACAGATTTTTTGAATCCCCCCGAGTGCCGAGCGGCTGAAACTAGAATCCGGAACCGATGTCGTGCCTTCAGAGGCGAGGCTCCGAGCCCGCAAGCGACAAGGGAGAGTCGCAGACCTAAGGCCGAACGATACGATAAAAGCGACGTCCGTTTTCCAGCACCGAAGCATCACTTATCTCGAGCACCTCTTCGTCGTCATCGGCCTCTAGCTCCAGCAGGATCTGCCAATCATTATGGCCGAGATCAGTCGTGTATTCCAATTGGTAGCGGGTATCGGGAATCGCATTGAAACGAACCCGAACCTCGTCCTCTAACAAGGAAATAGTCGCGGCTATGATTTCGATTTCGTCGTTAGGATTCGTGCCTTCAACAAACTCCGTCAGATTGATGACGCCATCACGGTCAAAATCAAGGAAGGCATCAAGCGGATCGTTAGGATCGAGGCCGTTTTCTAGTTCCCAGTCGTCAGCAATCCCGTCTTGATCCAGATCGACAGGTTGAGTCCCTACATTGCTCCGGCCCGGCGAAGGCATCAATGCATTCACAATCGTCCCGCTCCCATCAGGAATACGGCCCTCGGTTCGCCCATTCACTTGCTGATCAAAATCAACAGCATCGATCAAGAGCCCATTTTGGTCGTACAACCGAATGAACTCACCTTCCCGAGCAAGCGAAAAATTCAGCCGTGTTTGAGCCCCGAGAGGAAAATCGTCATTATCACCGAGAAAAACCCAGGCACCTGGCCCAACAAAAGTATGATTCCCGATCACAGCATCCCGTTTCCCACTCAGCCCCGGATCATCGGTCACAAGCAAGCCGCCAAGATCAACCACCCGCACATCCGCATTAAAGAACTCAATCCAATCGCGCCCATCATTTGCTGCCGCCCATTCATTGATCCTCAAGGCACTCACATCTCCTAGTTCGGCAAGATCGGATTCCACAGTTCCAGGTGATGGCACTTGCCTCAGCCCCCACCCCAGAGAATCGCGACCAAGAGACTGATTCACCAATTGATGACCGAATTGAATCGAATCCAACACGAGACCATTGCGATCGATAAGTTCTAAACGCCCCCCTGCCTCGGTCAATCGCAGCTCGGAATCAAAATAAAAATCCTCTTCACTACTAGGCGGCAACTCTCGTCCTAGCCACACGACACGTCGTTCCCCAGGCAGCACTTGGCTTCCGTTCGGGAACCGCCAAAACGCATCGGAGTCACTCTCCACTCGCACTCCAACATCTTCCAAGGACTGCGCCGATGCCCCTTCGTTGGAGATTTCGAAATAGCTATCGAAGGCTCCATGAGGCCCCGTCACTGCCGATTCATTCACCCAAAGAACTTCACTAAACACAAGCCCCCCCACGGCATCAGCGTCATTGCTTTCGCCGGGGCTTCCGCCTCCATTATCCACAACGAGGCTTTCCGCCCCATCTGGAAAGCGCCCAGTCGATTGACCTTCGCTTTGCCCTAAGTATTCAATACGATCGATCAAATCGCCCGCCTCGTCAAAGAGAGCAATCGTGCCCCCGGAAGACGCAAGACGGAAAGGAAAGTGATCAGGTCCTCGCCCATTGTCGGCCCAGAGACGTACAAACCCTCCGGCAGGGACGAAAATCAGCGAACGGAGTGTCACGAAGGACTCACCGTCTGAGAATGTGACGCCTTCCAGACGCCCTGGACGTTCCAAATCTGCATTATAAACTTCGAACCAATCGTCATCTCCTTGAGCAGGATTGGATAGCCACTCGTTAATAATGAACTGGCTGGACGCTGCCAGTTCCCGAGGCAAATTCTCCCTACCCGGACTCGGTATTCCAAGGGTCCAGAGTCCAGCGTCTTCACGGACAAAACTCAAGCTTGGGACATGGTCCCCGTAACGTATTGAATCGACAATTTCCCCAGATGCATCTCGCAAGATTGCCGTATCCTCCTCAGGATGAAGAAACTCCTGCGATGCCAACTCGCCGTCAAGAGGATCTGCCACCCCTAGCGACACAACAATCCGTTGCCCGGAATCAAGTGTCTGGTCAGGAGCAAATTCGAACAGGCGCGAATCTTCCCGAACGGATTCAACGGTCCACGCGCTCAGATCGACACTTGCAGCACCACCATTGAAGATCTCAACAAATGATTCCCCCGCACCGATATCCCTAGGAACGAAGACCTCTGAAAACTGAATACTTGACGACCCCACCGGAGTAAAAACACCAGGACTCCCCCCCACTGAGAGGCTCGCCCGCCATTGTGTGGCGTCGTTCGGGTCAGCATCCAACCGTCTCAACTCAAGAGAAGGACCCTCACCATCAGCCGACGAGGGCCATGCATTCTCGTCATCATAGTTGACGGCAGCCAAGTAGGCGCCATCCTTGGTCGACAGTTTGATTTGCTCCCCACCATTGCTCAATTTCCCATCGTAAAGGCCAACGAAAGAAACATTCGGAAAGCGATTGCCGAACGCCAAGGCGTCTTCCGTCCTCACTAAAACCCAAATTTCTCCTGGCTCCATCACACTTCCCGTCTCGAACTCAAACTCAATTCCCGAGAAAGAAGCGCCACTCAAATCGATCGCTTCCCCGCCTCGATTCATCACTTCCACGAACTCAGGCCAGCTTTTGTCAGCGGGATGATAAAGAAGTTCTGTGATCGACAAACCAGAGTCGCTAACACCGACGTTGAAGACCGCTCGATTCAAAGCGCTCCATGCGCCATCCTTCAACGTTCTCGCGCTTACGGTCACAGTTTCTGTCAGCACGATCGCATTCCCATCAAAACTCGAGGCCGAGGCTGATGGAAGGTTTCGAAACGCAACTCGAGGATCACTGCCGTCGAGTGTGTAGAAAATCGTTCCCCCCTCAGTGTTCTCAAGAGACAACCCAAACCCAGCAAAGACGGCGCCTCCATGCTGATTCATCACCGGCGCATTGCGCGACTTCATCAATCCCGCTTGCTCAAGATCTTCAAGCATGAATCCGCGTCGTCCAGGAATCCAGGTTTCTTCAATATGATTCCGAAATTCCGGAATCACAGAGATGACTTCATCCCGCGTCCGTTCAAAAGTTGAGCGGATTGCCTCATCCGTGAGAGCCCCACCATTGAAAAAATGTTTCTGTACCTGATCTGCAAACAGCAATCGGAATTCCTCGTTTTGCTTAAGTTGATCAAAAAGAAGGGTAATGAACGTTGGAATTCCAAGTTCCCCGGGGAGTTCAAGTGTATTCTTGTCCACCGGCCGGCCGTAAATGCCAAAGGAAAACTCGGCATCCCAGACCAAAAATCTGAACTGTCCTTCTGGCACATCCTCCCTTACCGCACGCCAATTGCTTCGCACCCAGTCCCCAGTATCACTGTAGATATTTGCCAGGAGGTAATCCGCAAACGCCTCAAGATCAAGATGACGATTCGCCTCGAGAAAGTTTGCAGGGAGCGCTAGATCTTGAGCCGAGAAAAACTCAATCATCTCATCCCATTCGTCGAGGTCTCCCTCGGAAAGCACGGCAAAGGGTTTCACGATATCCCACTCATCCCCTCCGCCAAACCAATCTTTCAGCGAGGACGCCGCAATTCGCTCGGTATGATTGTAGTAGCCCTGATAGACACCATTTAGAAAGACGTTTGAGAAGCCACCCCTAGCGGTCAGACGTCCCATGTTCGAACTCAGCCGACGGGCGAGTTCATCAGAAATGAAGGGATTCTCAAAGTCGTTGTGCCCAGAACGCAGGACGATCCGATCGACCTGTTCCCTGCCGGACTCTGGAATAACGGGAAAATCCACAGCCGAATCGTCGTAAGAAGAACGAAAATACAGACGGAATCCAAACTTGCTATCAGAACGCAGCTTCGGTCGAGCAAAGACGCTACCATGAACCCTAAAGCCACCATCCAATTGAAAGCCCCCTCCGAGAGGATCAAAATACTCAACCGAGACCGGGCGTTCCCAAGCACGTCCTCGCGACGTCGGGTTGTGGTAGTCGCCTTCATTGACCGCTGCCCAAACAAAGTCCGAACCGCGAGGCACATATTCCCCGCCCCCAATCCCTAAAATCCCGCTTGGTCCAACAACATTCGTTAATGCCGTTGAAAGAGAAAAAATGGGAATCTCCCCTAGCCCAGCCACGTTCTCAAAGAGATAGCTTCTCGTCACCGTCTTCGACGGCAACGTTCCAGCACGGAATGACGCTGCTCGCACGATCGTCGTCTCAGCAACACGAAAGGGGCCGGAGTAGATCTGGCCGCTCTTTTCGGTCGGTTCACTTCCATCAATTGAATACCGAATGACTGCCCCTCGATCATCGGTGGACAAAGTTAGGTGAAAGGGCAATTCGAACTGTCCTGGCGGCACATTGAACTCGACAACGCTGGAGCGTTCAATAATGCCTTCAGTTCCATTGTCCATTCCGGGTGATGGTTCCTGAAAATACTTCCATTCTCCGTCAATCCCGAGGCCGAACGAAACGCCATCCCGTAATTCAGGCAAGGGATCTGGACTCTGCGAATTGATCAAAATCGGGCGATCTGGGCGAACAAGAATCACCCGCTCCCCACCGCGACTCAGCCTAAAGTTGGTATGCAGATTAGCCCCCTGCGGATCCCGCCGGTCTTTGCCGGACGCAAATACAACCATGTAGGCGCCGGCTGCAATCTCAGTATCCGGAAAAAGCCACTTTCGCGGATTCTCCAAACTATCGCTCAGTGCCCAACCGCTTAAATTCACCGGCAAACTCCCTGAATTATAAAGTTCGATCCAATCCTCTGGATCGCCCTCCTCATCCTGTAATCCTGTCGCATTCGCGGTGACGAGCTCGCTAACAATCACTGAATTGGCAGCCTGAGGAATCAGCCGATAAGACCACGGATCGATGGCGGCCAAGGCATTCCCAAATGAATCCATTATCGCCCCCCCTTCGACCAACTCGATGACAACATCCTGATTCGTTATCGAATCGAATCCAACCCGGTAGCGAACAGCAGAGAGTTGCTCAATCGACTGCGCCGTTTGCCCATTCGCCTGGATGCTGGAGGCCTCCACCCCGCTCACCGCCTCGCTGAATACCAGCTCTACTTCATCGAATGCAAGCACGCCAGAACCGGGGAGAGGATAGACTTCGAGGAGAGTCGGAGGATCTTGATCTTCTCGCTCATAGCCCCATTCCGTTCGAGGATGAGGAAAGAAATTCGGAACCGGAGCAAGGTCCAAGAGGGGTCCGCGGGGAGCAAACACCACCCTAGCCGGCCAAGACTCTGGTTCGTCGACCAGGAAGGTAAATGAAGTAGCGCTCCGCAAGACGTCTCGAGCCGGCAGACCGTTGACCGTCAAATCTGACGCCTCAATACCGAGCACTTTCTCGCTAAACTCCAAGGTGATCTCAGACAATTCTGATACCGTTCCCCGCGACGGAGAAAGGCGAATCAAACCCGGAGTTGTCGCATCGACCCCCTCAACCTCAAGACTCAGATCGACACGGAAATCGCTGCGTCCTAAGTCCGCATTGACGGCCTGGATGGCGACTACATTTTCACCTCGAATCAATCGATCCGAGGGTACAACAATGGAACTATCCTCCTCATCCGTGACAATCCCGCTAGCCAAGACCGTCGTATTGAGAGGCCCCTCAGGCAGGTTAACGCGTTGAATCTCGGAGCCATTGAGCCAGAGAGAAGCACCGTGCCGTATTTCCAACTCTAACTCCAATTCATCGATCAGTTCGGGATGATCGATAAAGAAAGACTTCCTCAAATAGACACTTCCAAATTGCCCCAACATTCCCGGCACAACGGTACCCGCTGAGGGACCAGGGACCGTAACAAATGGAGCGAGGCCTAAGCTCCAGTCACGATCGTCATACTCCAGTTCATACCACAACGAATCACGCCCGAGACTCGGGTCTGTGTCTCCAGGGAAGAACCGCCACAAGCCTCCCTCGGCGATGATCGGGGCGTCGACAACATCCAATTGGAGATCGATAAAGAAATCACTACTGAAGGGGCTTCCGTTAAGCGCTTGAACCGCAATCCAGTTTGTCCCCAATTGCAAGAGATTCGGAGGGCCGCGCAGTATCACTGGCTGCAGCGGCTCCACTGCGCTTAGTTCGGCTTCCGAGTCAAACGGCAAGTCTCCTCGGTCAACGGCCGCTCGTCCCACTTCCTGCCCATTAATCCAAACAATCAATCCGTCATCAATCAAGGCGCTTACTTCAATTCCCCGATTTAACTGCTCGGCTTCAACCGTGAACGGGCGTCGAAGATAGACGGTGCTGTAGTTTCCAAACATATCCTCAAGCAGCGTTCCCCCCAGAACATCTTCACCATAAAACAGCGGACTCGTTCCTTGTTCCCAAGACGAATCATCAAAATCTGCCGAGCGCCATTCTCCCAATCGGTTTGAGGGTTCAGCGGTGCCCCGAAAGAAGCGCCAATCCTCACCCAAGGGAAAGACATTCTTTAATTCAGGCACTTTTGCCGGCTCCAAGTTGGCGATGGGAGGCAAGGAATCATCCACTCCCTCAATGCCATCAAGGCTCATCTCAAAAAGAATGTCGCTACTTACGATGTTTCCGTTGACTACCTGGACGGCGAGAACGTTTTCGCCAAAAAGGAGCCAATCGTCATCGACTTCGATTTCGTACCGCACATTCGGAACCGGCTCAGGAACGGTGCTCGCCGTATAGTTGACTCCAAATGCCTGCTCCGCGACGTTCACCCGCAAGATCTCGTGCCCGTTGATCCAAGCGATGAACCCGTCATCGATCACAGCATTCACCACTAATTCAGTGATTGCCTTGGGATTCGTCACTTCAAAGGGATGTCTCAGCAAGAAGGTTGAGTAGTTGCCCTGCATATCCTCGAGAATCGTTCCAAACTCAAGGGACTCACCGTAACTAAAGGGACTAAACAAATCCTGAAACCAGCCACTATCGTCGAATCCTGGCACCTGCCATGCCTCCGGTGGGTCCGAAGGGAGCTCGAGGCCTTTAAAAAAGGCATAGGGTGAGTTGGTAGAAACGAGTTGAACGACCACTGGAAGCTCAGACGGATCCTCAGTCTGAGCGAGTAGATCGCTCCTACCACCGGCTAGAACAAAGGCCACACAAGCAACGATTACCCCCTGGCCAACTAACCCCATCCTTCCGACGATTCTCAGCACATTCATCGATCCTATCTAACTCCCCTGCTCCAACTTTCGACTCTCCTCGACTGGCGAACTCCAGCGCTCTCCAGCGCGAAGCACCTGAAACGGTTGCTCGAGGGACTGACAAGTCTGGACAAACTCGTCAGGACTCTCCGTGTTGAAATCGAACATCTCATAGTGGCAGGGAATCACCATTCGCGCCCCAATATCATGGGCAAGTCTTGCCGACTCCCGACCCCAAAGGTTTCCAGACACTCGTCGCTCGGGTAACCGACCATTGATCGGAAGGATCGCTAGATCAATCGACCAACGCTTGAGCAAAACCTCCATCCCTTCAAAAAGCACCGTGTCGCCACTATGATAGACTGTCCAGGGCCCAAAGCGCGCCACGTAGCCCATGAAGCGATGATTCCCCTCGGCATCGGTCTCCAATGCCTCATGGGCGGCTGGCACACCGTGAATCTCAAATCCTGAAATCGGAATTCGACGCCCAAGATTCATCCCTCGCGGCTTCTTCGCCTCGATCCCAAGACGCTTAGCGACGAAGGCTCGATTCGCTTCAGGAATAATGAGTTCGAGCTCCGGGTTCACATCCAAGAGAGGGCCCAATGTTTCGGCATCTAAGTGATCGGTGTGGTTGTGCGTTGAGGTCACAAGATCGATAAAATCGAGCCGCTCAGGAGCGATCACTTGTTCCGTCATTCTCACATGTGGTTTATCCGTAGCGGCATACTTTCTTGTCAACGAATCCGACAAATAAGGATCGAAAAGCAAATGCTTACCACGCCACTGAATTAAGAAGCCACTTTGCCCCAACCACCAACAATGGAACCGCGACTCGTCCTTAGCAGCCGCCTTAATGTCCGCAAGCAGCGCGTCATCCTTCAAGAAGGGATTAATCATAATTCGACCTCGATGCTCCGGCTTCGTTCGCTAAATCTCGTCACGAACTCGATGCACACCAGTAACCATATTCTGGAGTTTTTTCTTGGCCGCCCAACGGGCGGTTTGACTCAGGCCACAATCAGGAGCAAAGGACAAGCGCTCCGCCGGGGCATACTTGAGACATTCGCGCACGCGGGCCGAGATATCTTCCACCGTCTCAATGTAGTAGCTCTTCACATCCACAATCCCTACGGCGACGTCTGTGCTCTCGGCAATGTCCCCAATAATTTCGAGTTCAGAGAATTCGCGACTCGCCATTTCTACATGAATTTCGCTCACATTCAGTTTCTTGAAAGCAGGAAACATGGGAGCATAGCGCCGAAGCCCAACAGCATGCCCTTTGAAATTGCCAAAGCAGAGATGCGTCGAGAGTCGGCACTTATCTGCAACCGTCTCCACAGTCCGATTAAAAATCTCAACAAAACGCTCAGGATCCTCCTTATGGGCATAGCAACTCATGGACGGTTCATCAACCGTGAGTTCCGTACAGCCCGCCGCGACCAACTCCTCCAATTCACTCTTAACAATCGGTAATAAGGCTTCTGTAATGGCATACCGATCCGGGTATTGTTCGTTAGGAATCAGGCGCCCGCTCAGAGTATAAGGACCAGGCACACTCGCCTTCAAGACAGGCCCGGAAGGCGCCAATCGTTTGAGCCGTTCATAGTCTTCAACCGCTCCAAGTCCTCGTGGAGCAATCAAATCCCCCGTAATTTGGTGTTTTCCTCGTTGATCATGTGCCGGCGGACCATGCAATCTCGGTGAGGCCCCTTCTAATTCCATTCCCTCGAGAAAACCGTAGAAGGAGAGATTGAAATCCAGTCGTGTCTGCTCTCCATCCGTAATGACATCGAGCCCGGCCGAAACCTGGTCGTGAATCGCAGCAATGACCGCATCTTCAATCATTTCCTCTCGATCCGCCGCACCAAAATCGTTCAAATGCTGACAGGCATACTCCAACCACGCTGGGAAAGAATAGCTACCAATGACTGTTGTACCTAGGGAACGCGCTTCCATTGCCATCAATTTAGTGCGAGTTTGCTAAAAAGTGAATGCCCATTGTCTAAAAATGCGCCGGAAAAAATTAAAATTCCGCCCTTCTCTCGCTCCGTGCTACATCACTGTGGCCTTCGTCGCGACCCTCCTCTGCTACCCGTCGCTTTTCGCGGCCGCAAACGATACCACTGCACATGTCGAAGTGGTCACCCTCGATCAACCTCAAATAGAGCAACTCAAACGCACCAGCCCTTTGCTACAGAAACTGATCTCCGCTGCCTCGCTCAGCATCGGAACGCCCTATAAATGGGGGGGGTCTAGTCTTAGCCAAGGAATCGACTGTTCAAACTACACTTGGCAGCTCTTTCGCAAAGTAGGCCTCCCCTACAAGCGCTATCTCGGGACCCAATTCATGTCCCGCATCCATCAAAATGGCTCCTTCCAGAAAATAGCCTTCAAAGAGGCTCAACCGGGCGACCTGCTCGTCTACGGCTACAAGGAGAAAAAACAATGGCATGGGCACGTTGTGATCCTCATTGACAAGGACGGACAGCAAACAGGAAAGAAAGGACTCACTCTGGGCGCCCACGGAGGCGAAGTAAACGCCGTCCAATATGTCACCTATGCAGGATTTGAATCAGGCTATTTCAAGCATCCCAGTATGAAACTGGTCAATGTATTGAGAATTCAGTCACCCCCATGAACTAAAGCCAACGCTAATGGAATCAAGTTCATACGATGAGATTCCCTCGGCTCAATTTCCTGAACAGTGTCCGTGGCACCCTTCGCCCACGCCAGAAAATCATGCCACTGTTAAGATCTCGACGGGGCACATTCTTGAACGTTAAATAGGACACGTAATGATCGATCTCGTCGGAGAGTTGAACCTGATTGTAGCCACATTGGAAGAAGCAGGCTTAGACTACGCCCTTTGTGGTGGTCTCGCTTTAGCGATCCACGGCTTTCCTCGGGCGACTCGAGATATCGATTTTATCATCAACCCGGACGATCTCCCTGCAATTCGCCAAGCAATCAAACGAATCGGATTCACCATAGACGGAGGAATTCTGATTCTAAAGAAAGGGACAGAACATGAATTTCAATTATGGAGGATCTCACGAAGCGCTGGACCAGATCTTTCTACGATCGATTTTATTCTGGTGCGATCCTGGTTGTTAGAAATTTGGGAACGACGTCAGCAATTCGTCGTATCCGATAGAACGCTTACCGTAGTCAATGTCGATGGGCTTCGAAAAATGAAAATCATCAGCGCCCGGCCACAGGACCTAGCCGACCTGGATCGACTCAACAATCCAAGGACACAATGAACGCTAATCCCCAAGATGCCAAAGCTCACGCACGAGGATTCTCCAACGACATGTCACCCGAAGCAATCTCACGTCGTCTCGAGATCGTAGGAGAACTCAATAGACTATGTGAGTATCTCGGCAAGGCGACTCCGATCACACGGAAGGAAAACCTAGAGACCGAAACACCAAGAAACCGTCCTGCTTCGTAAGGATAGAACACTGAGACTGCGAAGTCTTCCTGATTGCCAAGCAGGAGGTATGGCGACCGTTATCCTACCGTCGCGGCCCACGCCGCCCTCTTCGACGCAAGAAGCTATTCTTCTTGGCATGCTCAATCGCCGACTCTGAAAGGCCGTCAGTATCCGGATGAAAGGTCACCCAAACAACAGAACCAAAGAAGCTTTCATCATAATGATTGAGTGAAACACAACTCTGTCCCGGTCGCAAGGGAGGTAACGGCAACGAGTGCACTTGGAAGTGAGGGGCCGTTGTTTAAGTCTTTGGGCTGAAGGCCCAGCCGCCCAGAGCTTAAGCCCTGTGTCAAAGCAATCGCAACCGCACGCGGCCTGTAGGGCCGCCCGCAATCCCACTCGTCCAAAACTAATGTCGCTCACAATCGACACCGTCTTTCTCGAAGAATATTCGAAATCCATTTTAGAAAGAATCTAAACATCTATGTTTGTAGATTTTGCATTGACTTTAAAAACTACATACGTAGATTTTTCAACATAATGAAGACGCCACCAAAGATTTCTGAGTCCGAATGGGAAATCATGCGGCTGCTCTGGGAAAAGAGTCCCCTGACCGCAAACCAAGTTCATGAGAAGGCGGGAATACATCTCCAAACAGCCAAAACCTTTCTCAGCCGACTTGCAAAGAAAGGAGCGATTGCTTTTAAAAAATCTGGGAGATCCTTCCAGTATTCGCCCCTCTTCACGGAACTAGAGTGTCAAAAACATGCCAGTCGCTCCTTTCTAGCCCGGGTCTTCGGAGGCTCACTACAGCCAATGATTTCGCATCTTGTTGAAGAGAATGCCCTCAGCGAAGAAGAGATCGAAAAGCTACGCAAGGTCCTCAACAATCGAAAGAAATAGCTCAAGCTATGAATCCAACAACGGAGTTCTCTTCGGTGGCAACTAGCTATCTCATCACTTCACTCGCCTACGCAGCAGTGCTGATCCCCATGATCATAATTGTTCCTGTCTCTTATACACATCTCCGAGCCCACGAGACCTCTCTACATCTCG
>CAJXVR010000237.1 GCA_913061285.1 uncultured Verrucomicrobiota bacterium
CCAACCATCGCTCGATTCCCCCGCGATGAAAAGATGGGTTGGCTACGTGCTTACGCTCGAACAAGCTGGAGCTCCTCGAGTGGCGAGAGCTTCGATTCTCTACCTTTCTCTCGACCGAACTGCATTCCGAGCACTGAATCAGCTGTCAAGGTCGTCGGACCTCGACATGGCTTCAGCCCAGGAGATCGTCGAGTTTGCCTGAGAGTGCCTCTCTATTCGGGCAAGGATGTTTTAAAGCCCTTCAGCGATTAGGTTTTCAAGAAATCAGTCGACGCGGTAGCAATTTAAAAATGGAGCATCAGAACGGTCGACGGATCGTTTTTCCATTTCACACAGAAATCGATCGCATTTCTCTTCGGACTGCTCTCCGAGACGCGGATACTGATGAAGAAGAATTCGTTGCAGTGATTTGCTAGCGACAAGGAGTAGCACCCGTTTCTTCACCGTAATTCGATGAGATTTTCACCACCTTGAATCAATTCGTTAAGTTTGGGAAGAATGGGATAGAACCACTTCAGCAATGCGCGACGGCCTGTATTTCCAATTCTAAGCCAAACGATCGTCGGAGCCTTTTGAGGGTTTTGACTAAGGCGATGCGGAAAATCTTCATCCTTCGTCAAAATAACGTTATTTTCTTCAGACGCATATTCCCAGATGGAAGAATCATCCGCTTTGTGCATACCAAGACCCACGACATGAGCGGACTCATGACCTTCTTCTCTCAAGACTTGGGCCAGTACAGCTGGCAACTGAGCATTGACAATGAATCGCATGGCTCACTGAACCAAGAGCACTGGATGATCTGCTTCTTCGGCGGCGTATTCAAGGCAAGCGTCAATAAGCGTCAATGTCTGCCCCTTCGAGGCAGGGAAAATCTTCTAGCATCTCTTCCCGCGGAGCCTTTGCAGCAAGCAAATCAAGCACCTCCTTCACACGAATGCGCATGCCTCGGATACAAGGTCTTCCGCCACACGGATTGGCATTGAACGTGATTCGCTCGCTCACAGATTCAAGCTAGTCATTGAGATGAATTCGGCAATCGCAAACGAAGGCTCCTTTGATAGCACCTGAAAGCAAGTCGCGAACCGGAAAAACCTACCCTCTATCGAATACTTTCCGAGTAACTCAACCCTCCATTCAATTTTGCTCGATCTCGAAAACTAAACCAACATGAATACTCAGGATCAACACGATGGGGGGCTATAACTCTGCCCCTAGCTTAGAGCGTCTCCCACGGAACCTGATCATCCCGTCCATCCATGTTAGAAATGTGCCGTTTAGGTTAGGGCGAGAAAATAGTAAATTCGTATCACTCCTGAGAATTTTACAAAAAGGAAAGAATATTATTCTGTGAAAGAATCAGCTTCGCTCGGAGTATCAATTCGATCTCGAACTCGATCAACACAAAGGAAACAGAAATGAATAATCAAACATCCAGTAAGAACATAATCATCGGTTTCGCCCTAGGAGTCATTATCACCGCCACCCTGGGAGCAACCCTCAAGCACAACAACGAAGTCGGCCGTTTTCAGATAGCTGCAGGAGCCAATGAGGACGCCTTCGTCGTCGACACTGTGACCGGTGAAGTATGGAGCCGCCGTCCCAGTGCGACAAGAAGCGCGGTGGAGTTCAATCTCCCGAAGGCCGAGAAACAATAGGGAACAGCCACTCTCCCCAGCCGGAATCGATTCTCATCGTTTGAATTCAATGGATTTTTGATCCTTAGGACGTTAGGGCGATTCCGAACAAAACTGATATTAGGGCAATGAAACACGAGAAAATCAGATTGGGAAAAACGGCTGCTGTTTCTGACTCATTCACTAACGGAACTGAGTGTCAATTCTGCCAAAACGGAACGCTTCAACACATTCGAATCCAACGATACGGATATGCTCTTGCTTGTAATGGTGGACTACTTGTGGCGATTCCTACTGGATTTATCCTCGCAACAATAGGCGCCCACCTTCTATCTGTTTTCCTCGTTTTACAATCCTCGAGCGATCCCGACAGATTTCTTTGGCGTACCCTCGTTAAACTTCCCTTCTATGTCTTCCCCCTCCTTTTGCTTGCGCTTGTTCCCGCGTCGATCGGAGCCTTCTTTATGCGAACCAAGCAGTTATTGAAATGCTCCGCTTGCGAGACAGTCATCGACTCATCATAGCAAACTAGGGTTTACACCCAATAGGCCAGCCCCAAAACCTGTTCTTTGAAGGGTGATCGGAACAACAACTTGAGAGCTCCATTCGCAGACCTATGATCAAGCGACGTTTTTAGGTTTTGAAAAATCTTCAATTTTTCTGCGATCTCTGCATATTGGACGGGTTTGATGGGAGCGTGTCTCTGACGGTCTAACGACGCCCTTTAAACACCAGACAACGATCTGATTTCGTATGAATTTTGAATCCCCTCAGTTTTCACGTCGACAGCTGCTCAAGAAATGCGGAGCTGGCATGGGATTGATTGGACTCTCCGGATTGCTTAGAGACGAATCTCTCCTTGCAAGCCGATCAGCAACAACCTTCCAGTTCGATTCCATGCGAGAACCCATGGCCCCTCGACCGGCGCATTTCCCGGCCAAAGCAAAACGGGTCATCTGGCTCTTTATGAATGGAGGACCAAGCCAGGTCGACACGTGGGACTACAAACCGGAACTGGCTAAACGGGAAGGTCAAAACCTCGACGGATTCGATCGCTTCACCGGTTTCTTTGCCAACGCCGTCGGAGGCCTCATGCCGTCTCCCTTCTCGTTCTCACCTCAGGGGCAAACCGGAAAAATGGTGTCCGAGATTTTCCCTTACCTGGGACAACACGTCGATAAGATGGCCTTTGTGCATTCCGGCTATAGTGAATCCAATAATCATAGTCCGGCTCTTTTCATGATGAACTGCGGGCTTCCCCGTATGGGATTTCCCTGTGTGGGCTCATGGGTAACTTATGGGCTTGGGAGTGTGAGCCAAAACCTTCCCGGCTTCGTTGTCATGTCAGACCCGAAAGACCGTGGACTTCCCAAAGGGCACGCTTCCAATTGGAGCGCTGGATTTCTTCCCGGCATTTATCAAGGCACTTGGCTTAAACCAAAGGGAGCGCCAATTGACCACCTCAGTCGACTCCCCAACATCTCAGCAAAACGACAACGGTCTCAACTCGATTTTCTCAGTTCATTGAACGAAGATTTTTCAAAGCAATATCCTAACGAAGCCGATCTCAATGCTAGAATCGAGAGCTACGAACTGGCCTACAACATGCAAATGGCGGCCCCTGAGGCCCTCGACGTCCAGAGAGAACCCAAGCACATCCAATCTCTTTACGGGCTCGATCAAGACCATTGCCGACACTTTGGCGTGCAATGTCTTATGGCCCGTCGTTTGGCGGAACGGGGCGTTCGATATATTCAGATCTATTCAGGCGGTAATGAGAATCAACGAAGCTGGGACGGGCACAATGACATTCTCGGAAATCACCAAGGATTCGCTCGCGAAACCGACCAACCGATCGCCGGTCTTCTCCAAGATCTCGATCAGCGAGGAATGCTTGAAGACACGCTTGTCATTGCCGCTGGTGAGTTCGGCCGCCTCCCGATCGCGCAGAAAGCAAAGAAACCCGGCAGAGATCACAATCCACATTGCTTCACCGCATGGATGGCTGGCGGAGGCATCAAAGGGGGCGTCTCCTACGGTGAATCGGATGAGGTCGGCTTCCGCGCCGCGCGCAACAAGGTTCATATCAACGATATTCACGCCACGCTGCTCCACTGTCTTGGAATGGACCACGAGCAATTGACCTACCGTCACAACGGACGAGACTTCCGTCTCACCGACGTCGGGGGGCATGTCATCCGCGACATTCTTGCCTAACCCGGATCGGGACTGGGCATTGAAACAAGCAAGCCCCTCTCGCTCAGATCTGTTTCTCATATTCCTTGCATGCCCGCATTCCTTTGCTAACGTCACCTCGCTCTTTGAAAACTCGTGGGCTCTTAAGAAGGCCTACGAAGACAGCGATTCAATGTCAGGGAACCCCGTGAGATTCGGGGATGGTTGCGCCACTGTGTTGGGCCACGAACTCCAATTTGCCACTGGTTAACGCCGGGAAGGCAGGAGTAAGGTTACGAGCCCTTAGTCAGGATATCGGTTGAATTTGCTCTCGTCAGGACGGCTCTGCCGTGCACTTCTCCGTCAAAGGGAAGGATGAGGCCAGGTCAGAACACACGCGTGTTCTGCATCTGAGAACCTGCTATTTTTAGCCTTCATTCTCTAATTGCCGTGGGGATGAAGGCTTTTTTCATTTTCACGCGCTGGTCTCAAGAAACAACTAACAAGCCATCACAGATCGTGATGGAGAGATCAGCCAATGAATTATAAAACTATCGTCACCTCGTTCGCTCTCGTAGCGGCCACGTCAGTGGTATCAATCGCTCAATCTGATCCGTTTGCCGACCAAGTCACGGCCTACAACTCAGGCACTGGCTTCGCAACAGATTTCGCCACCGGACTCGGATACACCAATGTGATCGCCGCGCTCGGGGCTCCTTCAGCGATCACCCCCGGTGAATTTGGAGGCCCGGTCACCCCTTTCTCTCCCCCATTTCTCGGCGAGCAACTCTTGTCTATCGGCGAAGGCGGCATGGCTGTGTTTGAGTTTGATCCCCCCGTCTTCAATCACCCTGCAAATCCTTTCGGGCTCGATCTGATCATCTACGGCAATGCTGGTTTTTCGATTACCAACGGGAATTTCACAGGAGGAGGCATCACAGACGGATCGATCTTTGGGCAAAACTCAGGCTCAACCCGCATCTCTGTCAGCGCTGACAATGAATCTTTCTACCAACTCAACCCCGATCTGGCCCCGGTCGTTGACGGCTATTTTCCAACGGATGGAAGTGGTCGCTCAGGTATTCCGGTCGATCCGAGCACGAGCGGATCCGATTTCGCGGGCGCAGATATTGCGGCCATTCAAGCCCGCTACAAGCTAGGCGCTGGCGGCACCGGCTATGACCTTGACTGGGCGCAGACGAGCGACGGCACGTCAGTCCAGCTCAACGAAGTCCGCTTCGTAAAGATCGAGGTGATCGAAGGGAAATCAGAGATTGATGCCCTCTCAGCCGTGCAACCGACCGAGAACCACCCAAGCGAAGTCATCTTTGAAACATTCCAAGAAAACCCCTTTGAAAATGGATGGAGCGCTACTGGTGACACGAGCCTCTTTGAATGGGATGCATCCGAGCAAAGACTGGCCGCCACCTGGGATTCTTCGAAACCCAACAGCTATTTCACCCACACCCTCGATCAAACCGTGAGTACCGGGGAAGATTTCTCAATTGCCTTTGATCTTCATCTTGATGCGATTGAAATCGGCACCACCACAGACAAGCCCTTCACGTTTCCGATCGCCATCGGACTTATCGATTTCGCACAAGCCACCCGAGATGACTATTTTCGAGGCACCGGAATCAGTGCCGTTCACGGACCAAAGGGAGTCGCCGAGTGGAACTACCTCCCCGACTCCGGATTTGGCGCTACTGTGTCTTCTGGCCTTATCTCTCAGGATAACCAATGGGCATTCCAAAACACCTTCCCTCTAGAGCTTAGCCCCGGAACGCTCTACCAAATTGAACTTACCTATCAGGCAGCAACCGGTGTCCTCGCCACCACAATGACTGCCGATGGTGAGCCCTTCGGGCCAATCCTCGATGCCAAACTCAGTGACATTTTCGGCAACCCAGTCGAAGGGGGGTTCACCAGACTCGATGTCGACGCCTTCGCAATCTCTAGCTACAGCGACGAAGGGCAATCTCCGCCTGAATTCGCCGGTTCCATTCGCGCAAACGGCTTTGTCGACAATATCCGAGTAACAATCGATTCGGCTCCAACAATTGACCAGATTCAAATCAGTGACAGCCAAATCAGCCTCACCTTCGCCGCACTGGCCGGAAAAACCTACTGGCTTGAACACAGCACAGACCTCATCAATTGGATGACCATTCAACAGCAAGTTGCCGAAGCAAATGAGACGGCAGAATGGAATATCGATCGATCAGGACCAATCGGATTCTTTCGCCTACGCGCAGGCAACTAATGAGGCCTCGGGCACAAAATGCGTTCACGTTGATCGAGGCGCTGGTCGTGATGGCCATCATCGCTATCCTCAGCGCCTTGTTACTCCCTGCTCTGGCAAAGGCCAAGGCGTCTGCCAAGCGCATCCAGTGCATCAGTAATCTGCGTCAATTGGGCCTTGCTGCTCATTCTTACTGGGATAGCAACGAACAGCAAACCTTCGCATATCTGACAGGACGAGAGGGCGACGGATTGAACTACTGGTTCGGCTGGCTCCAAGCCGGAGGCGAAGGCAACCGAGACTTTGATCCGGAGAAAGGCGTCCTTTGGTCTCATATCGGTAGCAGCGGTATCGGCCAGTGTCCCTCCTTCGACTACCAAAACCGGCTCTACAAGCAGAAGGCAAGTAGCGCCTCCTTTGGCTACGGATATAACCTCCACCTTTCCCCCACCGGGGCCCGGGCACCCAGTCTTGAAGATCCGCCGATTCTCGTCACACAGATCAAGCATCCCGCTCAGACAGCGCTCTTTGCCGACTCCGCTCAGATCAACGACTTCCAAGCTCCTGCCAGTGCATCAAACCCCCTCGTTGAAGAATTCTACTACATTAGTGATGGAGGCCCCTCCTACGCCAATGTTCATTTCCGACATCAGGAGAAAGCCGTGGTTGGTTACATCGACGGGCATGTGACCGCGTCCGCCCCGGAAGAAGGCACACTCGATCAACGACTTCCCTCAATGAACCTTGCCCGACTCCCAAAGAAACAGCTTATTCCGTAACAAACCCTTCGTCATGAAACAGACCCCGCGCACCCTATTCCTATTCGTCCTCATCGGGCTGGCAACGCTGAGCCGACTCCTCCCGCACCCGGTGAATTTCACCCCCTTACTAGCGATCGCACTCCTAGCGGGACGACAACTCCCTCGCGGATTCGCGGCTCCAGCTATCGTCGTCACATCCATGCTGGCCATCGATCTCCCCTACCTTGTGTCGCAAGTCCTGCCTCAATCAACCGCCGATCTCGTGCCGAAAATTCTGCTTGTCAATGGTTTCGTCTACGGAACGATCCTAAGCCTGACGTTTTTCGCTCAACGCATCCGAGGACTGAAAGACTGGCAGTTCACACTCGTAGGGTCACTCGCATCGTCGCTCGCTTTTTTTCTCACGACGAACTTCGCTTCATGGCTCGCTTTTTACCCCCTTTCAATAACCTCCCTCGCCCAGTGCTATTCCAGCGCCATCCCATTCTTCAAGAACACCTGGATCAGCACACTCCTCTACGGCGGCACCTTCCACATTTGCCTGTCTCTCTTCGACCGCTACACAGCATTGCGGTCTCATCGAGCAATTTCTCCTCAGAATTAGCCTTCGCGTCGAAGCCCATTCTCCGATAAGAAATGTCTAAGCTGCAGTCAGAAATCTCAGCTGAGAGCCCAAGGATCGTCTGCATGTTGCCGAGTGCGACCGAGATTATTCACGGGCTCGGTCTCTTCGATCGACTGGTTGGCCGATCTCACGAATGCGATTTCCCGCCAGAAGCAGCTCCTATTCCTGTTGTCACCTACGCGAATATCAATGCCCAGGCGAGCAGTGATCACATTGATCGAGAGGTCAAAGAGCGACTGTCTCAAGGTCTTTCACTCTACGGGATTCAAAAAGAACTCCTCTCCAAGCTGCAGCCTGATTTCATCGTCACACAAACCCAATGTGACGTTTGTGCCGTTAGCCTCTCTGACGTCAAAGCCTATTTAAAAGAGGATCTTGGCATAAGCGCTGAACTTCTCGTACTCGCCCCAAGCGTCCTTGATGATGTTTGGCAGGACATTCAGAACGTAAGCACTGCCATAGGAATCCCGAAGCAGGGAACGACGCTGGTCTCAGCTCTCAAAGAGCGACTAGAGGCCATCCAACTCAAGGCCGCGAGCCTGTCCCGACCACGAGTGGCCATGATAGAGTGGACGGAACCTCTCATGGCCGCAGGGAACTGGGTCCCCGAACTCGTCGACATCGCTGGAGGAAGCAATCTGCTTGGCAACGTCGGTATTCACTCCAACTGGATGACCGAAGCAGAGCTTATAGCCGCCAATCCAGATGTCATCGTGGTCACGCCTTGCGGCTTCGATCTCGAGCGAACAAAAACCGAAATGGCCCCACTCAGGACTCTTCCCTGCTGGCAGCAGCTTCAGGCCGTTCAATCCGGACAAGTTTATGCGGTGGATGGAAATGCCTTTTTTAATCGCCCCGGCCCACGATTGATTGAATCGGCAGAAATTTTGGCTGAAATCCTCCATCCGCAAGAATTCTCTTTTGGCCATGCCGGAAAGTCATGGCAACGTTTCTGCCCTTGTTAGAGTTTCAAATCCCGTTGCGTCACATCAACGGTTTCAACGACCACATCACGATACACCCGCCGCTCCCAAGCGGTCACTCGGAGCAAGGGATCCATGATGGGAAACACATGCACCGGCAGTAACTCAACCCTAAAGCGTCCAGTTGCTAGTTTCGAAATATTCACCTCGAGGTGCCCATAATGTTTCCCCCCGCTAACCAAGCGCCCTCCCTGCCATAGTTCAGGTTCGTCGCCGTGCGCCGTCCACACACTATAGGGATTGTTTTCTTGGGCATAAGGAGACGGTTCTGGGCTTCTCAGACCATCTCCCGCGACGCCAACATCGTAGTAATGAATCCCGTGATAAAGGGATCGCTCAAACAACTCACTGTGCCCCGAAAAGACAGCCGTCACCCCGAATCGCTCGAAATGAGGCGCATACTTGCGAAGCGGCATCCCTGATTGCCCATCACGACGAGGGGCCTTAGAGGAGAAGGAATAGCCGTGTCGCCCGGAGGAAAAAGGAGGATGATGAAACTGGACAAAAATGACTTGCCCTCCCCGGTAGGCGTCCTCGAGTTGCCCCAACATCCAACGCCACTGATCAGACCCTTGATTGAAGTCTGCCAAGTCCCTCCCTGGGTAGGTCGCAGCACTGATACCGGGATGCGTATCCGCATCCGTATTGTCGGGAAGTCCATTGGAGGTGTCCATCGTCAAAATGGTCACAGGACCATAATCGATTCGATAGTAGAGATCCTGATGATCAGGGTTATCGTTCGCCGGCGTATCAAAATAGGCCCGATATTTTTTTCGCGACGCCTGGACGGCCTTCGGGGCAAACGCACCGTTACGCGCACCATTATTTTCCCAATTACCGAGCGCCGGAATGAGCGGGCACTTTCCCAAGAGGCTACTAAGCTTGCCAGAGAAATGCCTAAAATACTCGTCCCAAGCTCGCTGATAGCCACCGCCCTGGACGAGATCACCCGGCATCAGTATGAGATCAGGATTCCGCTTTTCTATCACGCGAATATTCCGCGCCAACCCGACTTGTTGGGACGCCACATACAAGACCCGACCTCGGTCATTCTTTTCGAGGCGATTGGAACGGGAATCGCCTCGAGGATCTTTCGTGTAAGTTTGCCCGTCAATATCGCCCCAAAGCACGGGGAGGTTTCTCCCATCGGGATCCGTCTCCGAGTCGGCCAGCACAATCAGGCGAATCGGCTCACCGGAATCATGCGGCGGGGGAACTTTGAAGCGACCATTAAACCGAACCGCCCCCTGAACAACCGTGTATTGATAGACCTGCCCGGGCTCAAGATCCGAGATCAGGACCTGATGCTTGAAGTTCGAGTTCGAGAACATATCGGGATAGGCCGCTCGTTGTTTCAATTCATAAGCCGAATAGTCGAGTTCCGGCATAGGACGTGGAGCGCTTCGAAAACGGAGTGACTTCTTCAACGAAGCGTGACTCACAAAGAGATGTCCCGAACGGGCAGTCTCGGTAAACCAAGTAATGCGAATCGCATTCGCCTCAGGACATTGTAGATAGGGTGTGATCCGAAACTGTGCCCACCCTTGAGAGACGCACCCAAGAAGCAACAGTCCAACAATCAGAGGTAAGATCAATCGCTGCCCACCTGAATCTCGTAACGACATTTCTAGGAAGCTTAGGGACGAGAAGTCTGGAAATCAACCTAGGAGAACCCCACTCCGCTCGAACTCTTTCGCCGGTCATCGGGAGAAGCGATGCTCACGTTGTGCTTTCGGCAACAACCTGAGGAGTCAAATGACTGTAGGCGTCCAAGCCTTGAACGCGTCGATCTTCGATCCGTCCTCCAAGCGTAAAATGGTAGACACACTGCCAGGAATGCTCCTCAACCCCCAACAATTGGTGAACAGCATCGTCAAAGTAACAACCAATCCCAGTCGCACTAAGACCGGCCGCCTCTGCTTCCAAGTAGATCAACTGCCCTGCACAACCGGCCTCCCAAAACAGTCTCGGATAGATTCCCGCTCCGCGCTCCTTCAGAGCACCGGAAAACTCCGCAAGCAGCGCGACCGCAAAGGCACCATCGGCAGCAATCGATTGATGGCATGAGACGGTCCTCGAACACTCTTGAAAATCCCCCGCCTTCAGTAAAACTAGATTGAGTTCCTCAGGGCAACCAAGAGGCACAGTCCATTCAAACTCCCCCCGTAAAACTTCTTTAAGTTTCGCCCCTTGATCATGACTACGGCAAAACAAATAGAGGCCCGGCGGGACACCGGCCACCCGATGCACGAACAGCACCATCGCTGTATGACATTCAAACGGCAGGCCGCAAAAAAAGTCGGCATTCAGATCAGGATGAAGCCGCCAAAGCAACCGATAGAATTCATCCGCAGCCAAGCTTGTTTCTCCATCCATCGCCACAGCGCTCCGACGTCCCCGAACGACCTCCGACACGGTTTTAGGTCGAGCCATTCGCATCGTACTCGGCAGCACCGACACGGCCAGATTCGGTGGTGATAAGGGAAGACCAGGCGCCCAGTCAAAGTTCGCAATCGCCTCACTCACGAAGGACAGAATCGGCCACTCATAGTGCTTTTGACTTAGAACGTTCGGTCTACCGGCCCACTCGCGGTGAACCAGTGTATGAAAAAACCCCTCACTACATTGCAGCACTGGCGCCCGACTCGTCGGCAAGGAAGCCCGCGGCACAATCGCAAGCAAACAAGCTCCATGCTCTTTCTCCGGACCATCCTGGTCCTGAACGCCCAACAATGTCTCAATTTGCGATGAATCCAAATGATCGATTGAGCGCACTTCCCAGCCGAGTAACGACGCAGCGATCTGCAAACAACCGAGCGCATGCCCGATATCATGCTGGCAGTAACGGAATGCCCGTTCCCCGTACTTCCACGATTCTCGCCAATAGATTGAGGTGAGGCCGACGACAAAACTCCCCTCGGGAAGCCCGCCAGAAAGCTGATTCCATTCACCCGGACACAGCTCAAGGCGCTTCTCCAAAGCATGATAGTAGGGATCATAGTGAGCGATCATGGAAACATCCGTAAAACCCTCAATGGGTCCGGCAATGAGATGAGCCTCTGTGGGATGGAGATTCCCGCTCGAAGGGTTCACACGGAGCGCCCATCGAGACTGCCCTGAAACTTTCCACGCCGAGAGGGCCAAGGAATAGAAAAAGAACGCACTCAGGCTCTCACGGTTCAATGTTCGAGGCGCAGGTGGATTCAAAAATAGTTCATCATAGGCAAGGCGACCAAATCTGCCTTCCACAAGCTGAGACAAAAGCAACAATGGAGCCCCCTGATAGTGGCGGAAAGGATTCGGCTGAGTCGCCCAATCCAGCCGCCCTAACGAACGAGCGTAGGACTGAGTCCCATGCTTCGTTTGATCGTGATACAGCGTCACACGTTCCAGAAATCGATCTCGCTCCACTTGCCTAGTCCCCATCAAAGTCGCCTATCATCTCTTGCCAATCAGTGGCACCAAACTCTCCAGTGCACTCCAAAGAGCGTAGCCTTCTGGGCTGCAGCCAGCAAAGAGATTCGAGCACACTTCGAATGTTGCGGCCTGGCATGGACCGGAGATCTCTGGCGCCCTTTTATCAAGCTGACATTTGAACCAGTTCCTGAGAGACTGAGCCCTGATCTCATATTAATCTCCCACGATGACATGGTGCCACGCCACGCAATACCTTATTCACACCCCGGTCGCCTTCACGGATTTTTTATCGCTATCCTCTTCTTGTCCCAATCCGTTTACGGGCGAGATATTCAGATCGGCACCATTCCAGAAAAGATGCAGTTTGATACGCCCGTCCTGCGGGCACGCCCAGATGAGTCGATCAAACTAACCCTCATCAACAGTTGCCGAATGCAGCACAATTGGATCCTATGCCAGCCAGGTGCAGACTCCGCACAAAGGGTCGCAAAGGCAGCTCTGCTCTTGGGTGCCGAGGCCATCACTCGGCAATACATTCCCGATTCTCCCCTTGTCATTATCGGCACTCCAATCGTCAATCCAAACGAGTCAGCCACGATTCATTTTCGAGCTCCCAAACGCGAAGGGGCCTACCCCTTCGTCTGCACGATTCCCGGACACGCACTAAGCATGCACGGAACGCTCCTGGTAGGAGACTGTCTCTTATACACATCTCCGAGCCCACGAGACCTCTCTACATCTCGTA
>CAJXVR010000238.1 GCA_913061285.1 uncultured Verrucomicrobiota bacterium
GATCTACACTAGATCGCTCGTCGGCAGCGTCAGATGTGTATAAGAGACAGTGCCCTCACTCATGCGGTCGAGGGGCTTTCGGCGATTGACTCTCGTGCGGTGACCGTTCCAAATGAGCGGGCGATTCCCTATGCCGGCAGTAATCCGATGGGGGATATTATGGCCGAACGTTCCATCCGGCTTATTGGTAAGCACTTGGAGACAGCGGTGGGTGACCCGGGTAATCAGGAGGCGAGGGACGGGATGGCGCTGGCCGCAACGCTCGCCGGCTTGGCCTTTTCAAACTGCGCAGTCGCGGTGGTTCATGCGTTGGAATATCCCATTGGCGTTGCCTTGCATTGTTCTCATGGTGCAGGAAACGGGCTCTTGCTTCCGTATGTGATGGAATACAATCGTGAACATGCCGCGTCCCGGTATGCCAAGGTGTTCGAATGGTTGGGGGGAAATGTAATTGGCCTAAGTGAGTCAGCGGCCGCTTCCAAGGCGATCGAGCGGATCGTCGCATTGCGGAAGGCGATTGGCATTCCGAGTCGCATTCGAGAACTCGGAGGCAGTGAAGCGCAATTGCCTGAGTTCGCCGCGAAAGCCTTTGGAATCAAGCGCTTGATGGATCTCAATCCCCGTGTTCCTTCGGAAGAAGATCTTCTGGGGATACTCAAGGCGGCGTTCTAAGAGGGCGCCGGGTCCCCGTCACGATGCGGCATCGTCTAAGGTATGGTTCAAGATGATAGTGCCAGCGATCAATCCGAGTGCGGATCCCAGTGATATTCCGAAACTAATGCCCAGTCCGATACTGTTGAAGACGCTGCCCGCGACGACTCCCAGAACGCATCCGATGCCAGACCCAATGCTCAGACCGAGAGCAATATCAGGTGATTTAGACGCTTGGGACCGGTTATTTGAGTGAGTGGATTCGATCATCATGCGGTGTCTTCCTTTTGTTGTGAGATAATTGTAATGTCATTCCTAATAGTAATTCGGAGACATCTTTTTCTTACATCCGATGGGAAAACCTCTTCTTGATAGCGATTTCGCGATTGTTAGCGGGACGCTGAAGCGTGGTGTCTCTTTGAGGGGGGATTGCTTGGAAACCTTGGAGAACCATTGGCATATTCGTGATTGGTGGCAACGGTGATTGCTATCAGGCTTGCGATTGGCACGCTGATCCTTCATTTTCTGTTTTTTAGTTATGGGTGAAACGAACTTACTTCAGTTGCCGGTCCGAATGCGCCGGCTAAGACGTACCTCTGTCATTCGGGATCTCGTTCAAGAATGCCAGGTGACGGCCAATGATCTCGTCATGCCTCTGTTCGTGAAATGTGGGTTAGAACAGCCAGAACCGATTGAGTCAATGCCTGGTATCTTTCGCTACGCGCCCGCGGCGGCAATCAAGGAGTGCGAAGAACTGTTCGAATTAGGAATAAGAGCCGTAGCGCTTTTTCCGTGCACAGACGTTTCCGTCAAGAACGAGCACGGTTCAGAGGCCCTTAATCCATCGGGCTTGATCCCATCCCTCGTTCGCGAGATTAAACGGGCACTCCCTCAGATGGTTGTGATCTGTGATGTGGCTTTAGATCCCTATACAAGTCATGGACACGATGGGATTCTCACTTCAGATCAGTTGGATGTAGAAAACGATTCCACGGTATCCGTCCTCTCTCAAATGGCCGTGGTTTTGGCCGATGCCGGTTGTGATTGGGTCGCTCCCTCGGACATGATGGACGGAAGGGTAGGAGCCATACGGCAAGCCTTGGACGACGCTTCGCATACCTCAGTGGCCATTCTTGCCTATTCGGCAAAGTTCAATTCTGCTTACTACGGTCCCTTTCGTGATGCGATTGGGAGCAAGAAAGCCGGGGGGAAAGCCTATCTAGACAAAGGGACCTATCAGATGAATCCAGCAAATGCACGTGAGGCCGTGAGGGACGCACTCCTGGATGAAGATGAGGGTGCTGACCTCTTGATGGTGAAGCCCGCTGGAGCGTATCTCGATATCCTGACTCGGCTACGTCACTCGTCCGAATTGCCGTTGGTCGCGTATCAAGTCTCGGGCGAGTTTTCTCAAATCCATGCCGCTGCGAAGCTGGGGTGGCTTGAGTATGAACGGACTCGTGATGAATCGATGCTGGCTATAAAGCGAGCCGGTGCCGATCTGATCATTACCTACTTTGCCAAAGAATTTGCTCAGGAACTGACGACAAACACATAACATTAACTTTTGTTGAACGATGCTTAAAGAGAGATTTGATTTGACCGGAAAAGTCGCCCTGGTAACCGGCGGGAGTAAGGGGCTCGGGAAAGAGATGGCTCGGATTCTTGTTGAAGCTGGGGCTCAGGTTGTCATCTGCAGTCGAAACGAGGACGAACTTTCCGCGGCGGTCGAAGATATTGCCTCAGGCGACTCGAATAAGATTGTCTATGAGGTGTGTGACCTTTCTCAGCGTGAGAATGTTGATCTACTCGCCAAAGCCGCTGTCGGGCATTTTGGCAAGATCGATATTCTTGTTAACAACGCCGGATCCAATTGCCCTCAGCCGATTGACGAAATTAAGGATGAAGACTGGGATCGTATCATGGAACTCAATCTCGGCAATATCATGCGATTGACCCGTGCTCTGGTGCCAGCAATGAAAGAGCGTCGTTGGGGCCGCATTATTCATCTATCGTCGGTCCTTGGTTTGGGAGGGAAAGAAGGCCGCGGGATCTACTCGAGTTCGAAGGCTGGAATTCTTGGTCTAACCTATGCGACTGCCCTTGATCTGGGTCCCTATAATGTCACTGTGAATAGCATTGCTCCGGGGCCATTTCTCACCGACCTACCAAAGAGCCTTCTCAATGCTGAGCAACAGCAAGGCTTCTCAGATCGAACTGCTCTCGGACGTTGGGGGAATCCAGACGAGATTGCCGGGCCTGTGCTATTACTAGCCAGCGACGCAGGAAGCTATATTACAGGTACCTGCTTGACGGTTGATGGTGGCGTGATGGCGAGGGTTCTGTAGCTTCGTTCTGGTGCCGAAGGGACCGGAAGGCGAATGCAGCAGGCAGGCACTAAGGTTTTTGGATCAGCACGACCCAGTCTTCATGCTCTTCGGACGGAGCCCGGTTCGGGCTGTAGGGGAACCCTCCAGTGAGTAATTTTTCCTTTCCTGTGAATTCGCCCGTGCGGGGATTGAACCAGCGCATTCTTAGCCGACCGCTGTAATCTGAAAGATCGATCCTTCCTGGCTGTCTCGCTGTTGGGTAGTAGATTGCTGTTATGACGCCCGGTAGGTCATAGACCTGGGCGCCAAGTTCAAAAGTGACTCCCTTGCCCAGCCCGACGGTCAGGGTAGACTCACCGATGACTTTGTCGTCAGCGGGCTCCATGAGCCAGAATGGAAGGTGCTCTTCCATAAACGTTCGTGCGATCCTCATCGACTTCCAAAGGGCGCTGCGCTTTGGGGTCTTGAATGACTCAACTGTGAGTAGGTCTTCAAGGATGAATTCAATCATGCCCCCCGAGAAAAGGGTGGGCCAAAGTTTCGTTTTTCGCTGAAGGATCGGTCGGTCAAACGGTTTCCATGACTGCTCTTGACCGACATCGACGGTGAATTCATCCATTGAAATCGGCAGGGGGCGCCCCGCATCGCTCGTCGTTTTTCTGAGTGACTCGACGAGCGTGTCGATCCGGCGTTGATTGAGTTGTACGGAGGTTTGGGAGAATAGGGAATCTCCAAAAGTGAATTCTAGTTTCTTTCGAGGATCACCAGCTGAATGGACAGTGATAGGGTGATCGTAGGGATCGACGGCCTGAATATAGCGCGCGAAGGAACGTATACGCTCGGGGCCGAAATCGAATTGAAGATTGTATTCTTCACAGAGATTCCACTGTAAAGCGAGGTGGTGCCCGAAACGGGCGATCAGTTCCCGATAGTAAAGTCGCCGCTCGATACCGAGATCGCCTTCATCGAGCTCGACCTTGTTTTTTTCTTCGGCTTCGTTGAGAACAAAGTGAAGGAAGATTCCCTTGCGCTGGGCGTGGTCGAACACTGTGTTCCATTGATCCAGCTTACTCAGATCAAAGTGGGTGTTGTCGTTGCTGGGATGGCCGTTTCGATTTGGACGTCCTCGCCAGGGCCAGACATCGCCTCCGTCTCCACCGAGATTCATAGTGAGACAGTAGAGGCTGTTGACTCCCTGCGCAGCGAGTGAATTGATCGCTCCGATGATCCCTTTTCCTTTTCCCTGTTGCCAGTCTGGGTCGCCGGGCTTCCAATCTTCGATGTGGAGGGAGTAGCGATGACTTGGTGGGGTGTTGTCAAACCCTGCATAGGCTAGGAAATTCTCCGGACTATCGGTGCCACCACGAATCCAAAATGGGCCCTCTGTGAATTTTGGATAATGACGCTCAACGTATTCGAGTCGCCCCCATTTCCTAAAGCCCTCAGCCTCGGATGCTCTTGGAGCGACTGAAAAGGAAGCGGTTTCATGGTGAAATGCCAGAGGATCGCCGGCATCGGTTTGGAGAGAAACTGCCACGTTGGTTCCCTCACGGAACGAGGCCTTGTAGTGCCATTGTCCGGCTTGATCAGGAGTGAAGTGCACCTTCCAAAGATTGCCGTTCCCGCCTTCGCCATTGCCAGCGAAGTAGCCAGGGACGTCATATTCTCTGCCGTTCTTTCCTGTGAAACGAACTTGTAAGCGGTAGTCGAGGAAGGGGTTCGGTTTCGAATCGTTCTCATTGGCGCTCGGCCCCCGAAAGGTCAGTGTGACCGGATGCCAAACTACTTTCTTGCCAGAGAGTGTTGTGTCGGTGATGGATTGGCCAAGTTTGTTGAGAAAGGTTCCGTACTCAATGTCGCTGATTCTATGCTCCTGCTCGTCGAGTCCAAGCCGAACGACGACTATGTTCCAATCGGGAATCACAAAAAGATCGTTATTATTATATCCGCTGGCTGCAAAGGTGCTTGCCGGTGCTCCGGGCCATTTGTAAGTGCCATCTGCCTGAATTCCGTTGCACCACCAATTGTATCCATAGCTTCCTGGTCCGTGGACGCCGCTTTCTGGGTGGCCATGGGCCCGCGTCGCGGGGACTTGGACTGATGTTGCTTGATGGACCCAATTTGATGAGAGGATCTGTTGGTCTTTCCACCGTCCTTCGTTGAGAAAAAGCCAACCGAAGCGCGCAAGCTCGGTGGCAGACAGATGGACTCCTTTCCCTAGGTTCCCAGCTCCGCCGTTAATTCTTAGTCCGTCAGACGATTCGAACGCGTTCCATTTCCACCTCTCTCGGTTCATGCCGATCTTTGAAGCAATTCGTCTTTCAAAGAGATCTTTCAAAGGGCGTTGGGCAATTTTGGTGAGTGCTGCGCCAAACTGGTTCATGGCTGAATCCCAGTATGCGAAGTGAGTCCCTGGGGGGAAGAGTGGATTGGGGGCCGGAATGAAGGGAGCGCGACTCGAACCGTGCGTCCCGCTGCTGCGAGGTGGATCGTCTTGAGCACGATAGCCCGAGGTCATCGTGGTGAAGTGGCGAAGTGTAAGGCTTTGGTATGCGGGGGCTAGTTCCGGAAGGATGCTTGCCGCTTTCTTATCGAGCGTACAGCGTTTCTGCTCAATGAGGAGGCCCAAGCAGGTGCTTGTGAAGGATTTCGTAACGGACCAAGTGTTATGCACCTTTTCTGTTTCAGGGCCTGACCAGATAGTGTAGCCGTTGCGAATGATAAGGAGTTCTGAGACGCCGTTTCGTCCTGAGTGTTCTCGGAGGTAGGCGACAGCCTGACTAAGCTTGGCGGAATCGATACCTTGCATTTCCGGATCTGCCGCGATCCATTCCGTATCGGGAAACACCGAGGGTTCACCCGCGTTGAGACCGATTGCTGAACCTCCAATTCCCAAGATGCCGGCAAGGGCGATTCTGATTGGTATCCATCGGCTCCACGCGATCATTGGAGAAAGGTAGAGAAACGGACCGGATCGATCCAGATGAAAGATTCTATCGGAGCCGGAGGCCTTCGATCCTGTCAGTGAACCGAATGTTTCGAAATGTCGCGGAATGCGTGGGTCCACGTTTTTTCAGAATCTGTGGTGGAAACTAGTCTGATGAGGGTGCGGATTCAGATTAAAGGGGCACCATTGATGGCAAGCACGGGGAGTGACATTGGAGCATGATCGTTCTGCTACGAATTCTACGACCGATTATAGGTGAAAGAACGCACGTAAACAGACTAGGCTGTTTTTCGTGTGGAATTGAGCTAGAATGGGTGGATGTTTCCCGTCCTTGGAATCTAGTAGAGCACTGCTAGCGCGCTAGTAGCGTTGGAAATCTAATGCAATGGGCCATTAATCATCCTGAAATATGAGTGTTTGTGAGCTCTAGTAATATATTCGTTTTGATCTTGGATAGTCATTGGGTCGGCATGCATTCTGCATAGGGCTTGTACGTTATAATTTTCGACGATTATTGAGCTAAGGAGAATTGAAGGTTTTACATGTTAAGGAAAACAAACAACTGCGGTCGGGGGATGAGAGCACGTCAACGAAAACAACAGCTAGTGGCGATGGCGGCCATCGGCTTGACATTGATTCTTACTTCCTCGGTTTCGGCCGTTCCCGTTAGTGGAACATTCAGTCCCGCGACATTCTCGGAGTCTCAGGAGCCAGCTGGGGCAATGATGGGTGTGTTTATTACTGGTTTTGGTCAAAGCAACTTTGGTCATATTAAGCAGGCAGAGACTGATGCGAATGGTTTCTTTCAGCTCGATCTGTCGCCAGGAACGTGGAATATATCAGCGAACCCTTTTGATGCGGCTGATCGTGGTTTCATTCACGCGGATCGCCGGATCGACGTAAGAGAGGGAGTGCCACAGGAGCCGATTCTTATCGAAGGAATTCAAGGGACGATCACGATTCAAGGTTCAATTAAGACAGCTGAAGGGACTCCCTTGCCCAACGTTTTTGTTTTTGGAAGCTCGTGGCTTGATGATCAGCTCTATGCTGTTTCTGCTACTTCTGATTTTAGCGGGGGTTTTGTGATGCGGGTGTTCCCTGGGAGCTGGAATGTCAGTCCAGGGAGTGTTGCCGGTCTCTCAAAAATTCCTGATCAATTGATCGAGGTCAGCGAGGATGCCTCGATTGAGTTCGTTTCTCAGGTTGCTCCGGCTTCTCTTGCCATTGTCCCTGACGCCCTTCCCGATGGAATGGCTGGAAGCCCCTATCGGACGACATTGGAGATCGGTGATGAGTCCACGCTTGTCCAATGGTCCCTCGATGCGGCCTCGGCCGCTCTTCCTGCGGGAATCAGTCTCAATCCTATACTTGGTACACTCTCGGGAACTCCGATCGTCAATGGTGAGTTCGAGTTCAGTGTCGTCGCGACTGAGCGATTCGGTTCTAGGTCAGGTCGAAAAACTTTTAGTCTTAGTCTCGGTGAGGATATGACTCCGCCGAGAATCGTGAGTTCTTCGCCGGGGCGTTCGTCGAGTCTAGTGAGAAACGACTCCGTTCTGGCAATTCGATTCAGCGAACCGATGCGGCGATTTCAAGTGGACGAACGCCCCGATATTCGCTGGGTATTTGGGGCGGGGGGCTTGTCAGAGGTCATTGACCCAAGCGAGTTGATCATCCGTTGGAATGATACGAGTGACACGGCATTTATCTATCTCGAGGAACCATTCAAGCTAGGGCCTCATACTTGGAGTCTCAATTCGACGCCAGAAGTCTTGCCTGTGCGAACGCTCTTTCGCGATGCTTCGGGAAATCCACTGGCTCAGACATCGGATCATCGGATCATCGTTACTCATCTGGAGTCAGACGGACTTCCCGCTGGTTCGTCATTGGAGCGAGCGCCTTCGGTCGACACGATTTGGTTGCTAAAGGATCAGGTGATCGCGGATTCGAGTGGTGCTTCTCGCTTCGGTCTTGCCCGTTTCTATACTACTGTGAGCCTTCCGGAATTCACTTGGAATACGGTAAAACAAGCGACGTTATTGACGCCTAAGCAGGAGAGTAAGTCTCTGAGTCGGTCAATCTTTCCTGAATCAAACGGTCTTCACCTAGACGGGGTCTTGTCTTCATTCGATAGCGAGTTTGCTGAGTTTCCAGACGGAACGTATCAGATCGATCTCGACACCTTTCGTGATGGGAGTCAGTCCCTTGCGCTAGAGCTCAGTGGCGATCAATACCCGCCAGCGGCGCAGCTCTTACAACGGTGTGAATCGCTTCACATACCGTCTTCTCGACCTTTCTTGCTACGACTTGCAGGAGTGCCCTCAGATGAAATCGATCGAACAGAGTTGATCATTTCTGAACGTTCGTTTCCGCAACTCCATCGGGGTCCTCTGGTTCGCGATCTCGTTTTCCGGTCAATCCTAATGGACGGAGAAACTCAGTTTGAAATCCCTGCTCATACTTTTGCTCCCGAGCGAGAGTACTTTGCGATCATTCGGCACTATCGTTTCGTTGATGAAAATCTCTCCTACGGCGGTGTGATCGCACGATCTGGGCTCGTAACAACGACAGAGCTAAAACTGGCCACGAGACTACCTTCGCTCGCCTGTCCCCAAGCCAACGATGGAAACCTTTTCGTTACTCAGCTAGGTGGTTTGAACGAGGCGATGCAGGCAGTGGGAAGAGGTGAACTATTGTTTCCAAATGCTCGAGTCATCACGCAGTCGGAAGCCAGCATCATTCAATTCGGGCTGGGATCTACCATTGAATTACATGCCCATTCTCAAGGACAACTCGATGCTTCGGGAAGCATGGGTGGCAATATAATATTCCATCTCGATGCAGGCGGTGTGACAATTGCTATGGATTCACGTGATGCCGATGTCTTTGGTTTTGAGATGAGAACGGATGCCGGCACGGTCGTTGCTGAATCCGGTAGATCAGTGATTCTTCACGAAGGTGATTCGCAAGTGACATCCATCACCGTCGTCGAAGGGGAGGCGAGGGTGTTGGAATCTGGATTCCCCGGAGAATCCCAGAAGCTCGTGGCCGGCAATGGGATTCAAATCCGACCTCCCGCCGTTCCTGAACCTGCCACTGGACTGCCTGAACTGAGGATCGGTGCCGACTCAGCAGGGGGACTGTTGCTTTCATGGGACAAAGCGTATCGAGGATGGCAGCTTTATTCGCGTTCGATACTTGGCGGGAGCGCTGAGTGGGTGCGGTACGATGAAGCGATTGTCGAGAGTGATTCGAACTTTGAGGCCCGTGTGCTTGGCGACGGAGATAGCCGGTTTTATCAGCTCGTTCAGGATTCGCCGGATTCCGAGTAGTCTGCACTTGGACGTCCATCGAGACGTGCTGCCTTGGATGGGGGCATCTCTCGGAAATCTGAGTCTGTGACTAGTGATTTAGGGTGCTATGGAATCGTGAGCTTGGACCATTGCCACGTTGAGAGTCATGCTCAGTTTAACAGCCTGCTTGCTCATGGCTGCTTGATTCATGGGGCAGAGTCCGTCCGGCAACGTTCAATTGAGATAGAGGCGCTTAGTGTCTTGAAATACTAGGAAGGGACCGCTAGTAAGGAGTTCATTCAAGGCTGCTTACTTCGTCGACGGCACGAGACTTGGATGTCGTAGCGTTTGAATAGGATGATCGCAAATCCCCCGGCTATGGCGCCTGCTATCGATCCGGTTGTTAGAAGCCCAGCTATATCAGGGCCTGGAATGCCTCCGAAAGTGTTTGATTGGATCATTTTCCAGCGGGGTTGATCAGTAGTATTTTTCTCCTCGGCGACTCTGAGGAGTTCACTAATGATTTTTTGTGCGAGTTCTGTTTCGATCGAGATTGCTTCGATTCTCAACATGTCGGTCATTCTTATCGGGCTTATCGTAATGGATTGGCGCAGTTTTTTGGTGATTTCTTGGGCGGACAGAGGAGTCTCGTTGTCCTCCTTCCATTGTTCTTGGAGATTGAGCCTGTGGGCCACCTCCATGAGTGTCTCATTGTTGAGCAGCGAATTGAGCGTCGTCGGGGTTTCATTAGTATGTTTGCTTGGTTGCACCGTAATAACGGCTAGATCCGCAGTCTGGTTCGGTTGCATGGCGATATAGACCAGGGTCGCGAAAAGGCTAATGCCAAGGATGAGGGAGAATAGTGTGAGGTTTGATGGGAGTTTCATGGGTTGTATGCGAGGTTTGTGTCTGGAGATGTTTCGGAGGTGTTCCCGTGAGAGGCTCACGAGGAGGTCGGTGAGTAGGTAGCCCCAGAACGATAACGGGGACTGGTGTTGCTCCTGTCGGAGATCGCGAAATGTATGTAATAGTTCACTCTTGTAGCGTTCTCTAAATTGTTTGGGGTAGCAGCCTAGCAAGACTCGATAGAGTCGTTCGCCTGGAACGTGGGTTTTCGAGTTCATGCTTATCTGAGGCTTGGAATGAGCGCTTTTGCCCGGGCGGTTCGGACGAGGTTTTCCAGTCGTGCGACTTCTGCGCTGATCACCCTTCGTCCTAAGCCAGTCAGTTCATAGTAGCGCCGGCGTTCGTCATTGCCTTCGCCTTCTGGTTGGGTAGCGGTTTCTTGGATCAACCCTTGCTCGATCAGTCGCTGTAGGTTTCCGTAGAGCGTACCGGGACCCAAGCGGACTTGGCCTGCCGACGTCTCCTTGGTTTCTTGCATAATGGCGTAGCCGTGTTTGTGCCCATCGGCGAGCGCCAGAAGAATGAATAGCACGGGCGTTTTCAATGGGAGCCACGATTCAGGGATGTTGTGCGAGTTGCTCATTCGATTATGTCAATAGTAGATATATCTAAAACTGACATATTGCAAGGGTTGAATTTTTGAAAAAGTTGGAAAACTGCCGTTCGGCAACTTTTCATGAAGATTGGGATCACTTGAGCGCTGAGATCCCGGATGGGGACGGATCCGAGATCAGTCGTTAATCTCTGCGCTTCCGATAGTACGAATCGGTGGGATCTGTGGCCAAAACCGGCGGGGACTACTTGAGCACTTTTCGGAGGGGGGCGTCGACGATGAGGGCCTCGGGGAAGTCAGCCGCTCTTATGCCATCGCGATCTCGGAGTCGCTTGTTCTGTTGGCGTCCTCGGGGTGGGTTCAAAGGGATTTCCATGCCTCCTAGTTCGTCCATCATGGCGAAGAGTCGACTCTGCATCTGTCGTTTGACGGGGGCATGGCTTGGCTGATGGATGAGGTTGTTCTGCTCCATCGGATCATTGCGAATATCGAAGAGTTCATCGGAGTCCCAAATGCCGTAGTAGGTGGTGTACTTGTATTGGCTGCCACGGAGCGAGAAATGGGTGGGGGTTTGGGGATAGTTTTGTTCCCAGTAGTAGGCATAGAGAAAGTAGTCGCGCCAGGGAACCGTTTTTCCTTGGGCGAGCGGGAGGAAGCTTTGACCGTCCATGTGGGGCGGTGTCTTGATCCCCATGGCCTCGAGAACGGTTGGGGCGATATCGATATTGGCGACGACCTGGTCGACGACGGTGGCTCCTTGGATGATTGAAGGACATTGCATGAGCATTGGCACCCGGCTGGATGTTTCGTAGGCGACCCGTTTGTCGATGAGGCCATGTTCGCCGAAGAGATAGCCATTGTCTCCCATGTAGATGACGAGCGTGTCATCGAAGATTCCCATGGTTTTCAATTGCTCCATTACAGCGCCGATGCTGTCATCCACGGATCTGAGGGCTTCACAATAGCTCTTATAGAATGCTTCAATACTGGTGTCGGAATGGAGTGGGAAATCCATGCCGTGCCAACTATTGCGCTGGTCGAGGAGCCAGCGGGGACGGTTAAGTTGGTTGTTGGCGTGCCGCTCGCTTGAAGCCGGCAATTCGAAAGGGGTTTCCTTCAGCGTGTTTTCGTACTTCGGCTCGGGCGTGAAAGGCCCGTGTACGGCTTTGTGGGAGAGGTAAAGGAAGAACGGTTTTTCTCTGTCCGTCTGCTGCTTGAGAAATTTGATGGCGTGTTTCGTCAATAGCGTGGTGATGTAGCCGTCTTGGGGGACTCGTCTGCCGTTGTCGTTGATGGTGTAAGTATCACTTGGTGGATAGTAGTGGCCTTGTCCCTTGAAGCTTACCCAGTAATCAAAGCCAGAACGGGGATCATCGTGAACGCCTCCCATGTGCCACTTGCCGATGAAGCCTGTGTTGTATCCCGCCTCTTGAAGATACTGGGGAAAGAAGAGCGTGCCTTTGGGGACGAGGCGCTGATTGTCGATCACACGATGCCGAAAGGTGTAGAGGCCGGTCAGGATGGAAGCGCGGCTGGGGGAGCAGAGTGATGTAGTGACGAAGGCATTCTTTAGGTGCGCGCCATGGCGCGCCATGGCATCCATGTGGGGCGTGTTTGCGAGTGGGTGCCCCATAAAACTCATGGCATCGTAGCGGTGATCGTCAGAGAGAATGAACACCACGTTGCGAGGCTTGGCTCCACTGATATTCTCTGGATTGATGGACTGTGGAACAGGAATCACGCCGGCCAAACTTGAAAGAGAAATGCTGACGCTGGCTGAAAGGCCGATTGCTTGAACGATTAGTCGATTCATGATGAAACTGGGGCCGTAGTTTTCGGCTG
>CAJXVR010000239.1 GCA_913061285.1 uncultured Verrucomicrobiota bacterium
CATACCTAACGGCTCCAAGCCTCTCCTGGGAAGATGGGTTAGCTACGCGCATACTGTCGAACGGCGAAAGGCCACTAAGGAGAATGAGGTGTGGAGCTGGGACTTTGTCCATGAGATGACCGAGGAAGGAAGTCGATTCCGTATGCTCACGTTGATCGATGAGTACACACGTCGATGCTTAGCCATTCGTCCTGGCTGGTCACTAAGAGCCAAAGACGTGATCGAGACAGTAGAAGAGATGATAGTCGAGCACGGTCGCCCCGAACACATTCGATCAGATAACGGCCCCGAGTTCATCGCGTATTCGATCCAAGACTGGTTGAAAGACAGGCAGATCAAAACGCTCTACATCACGCCAGGCTCGCCCTGGGAGCAGGGGCACATCGAAAGCTTCCACGATAAGCTTCGAGACGAATGTACAAACCGCGAGCTCTTTGGCAGTCTCAAAGAGGCGAAGAGCATTCTTGAAGAATGGCGGAAGCAGTACAACGAAAGTCGTCCACATAGTTCGCTGGGATACAAAACCCCCAACGAGTTTGCGGCCGCTTGCAACTCCCGTCTCCGGTCGGACTCCGTCCTCCCTACGAAGGGAGTTGCAAATCCAAGAGGAAACACTAAACAAGAACCAACACCAGAACTTCAGTTTTGATGTGCCACCTTTCCGGGGTCAGGCCATCCCCTTGTGGGATCTACCTAACTCGTCATATCTCAGGGAACACCTACATCAGAACGGCTTCAAAACTAAATTCTACAGATCCTTGTTAGAGCGCAATTCAATCAGGATGGGCAATCTCCAACAGAATTCTAATATGCTTTTCCGCTGTATTCGCTGCTTGGAGCCACTGCCGTTTGACGCTCATGCCTGCCTTGCAGACCAGATTTAGCATCACCGAAACATCTCCCTGGTTTGAAAAGCAAATATACATTGCACCGCCCTCCGTGAGGTGGTTGCGGCCACCACAAACTGCTGCCTTCAGGAATAGGTAGTCTTTGTCAAACACCGCGTGCTCTAGATCGTTTGTCGCTTCCCTATCCCAATATGGAGCATTTAATACGATGATATCGAACTTACCTTCAACATTTTCGTAGCAATCGCTTACACGCACTTCAGCTCGATCAGCAAAACCGAGGCTCCTTACATTTTTACGTGTATTCTCAACCGCTTTGCGATTGAGATCTACACAAGTGACTCTGTCAAGACCGGCAGTCAAAGCATACAACCCGATTATGCCGCAACCGCACCCAAGGTCGAGCAGGCTCGTCGTTCCATTCAACTCAAGATTGGAGAGAATGAAATCAGGAGAATGACTATATTTCGGAGAGAAGACTTCGGGATTCACCACAACTTCGACTCCCTTCACACTTACAGTATGTGATTCTTGCGATTTTGTGTGGGCTGATAAAACGCTATCAACATTACTTCTTTCAAAGCGTGCTTTGTGGTCAATCTTATTTGTCGTGAATCCCACTTTTTCTAGAGCCTTCGTGAACTCCGTTGAAGCATTTGCACTGTATCTATCCCAAGAAATAACAGCTACACCATCAAGCCTGCCTATGTTTTCTATAAAATAGGACCGAGAAGCAGTAGGGCTCTCTTCGCGGATGACTACCACAGGCTTTTTTAGAGCAAGTGCCATTCCACACTCAACTAGAACTCCTTCCGACTGGTATGGGTTGCCGGATTGGTCACAAATGATTAGAGCAACGAAGACATCACATTGCTTCAGCCATGTCATGTCTCTCTCAACGATCACGGATTCTTCCGTGCATCGTCCGAAATCTTCGGCGACGTGTGATGAGAATACTTGTGCAAATTGCGCTGACAGATGAGAATATGAGATATCCCATTTCGATTTGAAATTACTTGTGACACCTCGAACTCTCCCGTTTCTTATTTCTAGTACCTGGGAGAATGGCGCTGCCAGGAAACATGTGGATATGAAAGTTCCGCTCATGGAAGGAGGCTATCAGCCTCGATTTCAACGTCAAGAAGCCCAAGCTGATCGTAGATATCGAGAGTCGTTTGCCATCCCTCAACGGTCTGAAGTCCGAAGTTTTCTCCAAGTAGTTCCACGACTCTTCGAAAACCCTCACGAACGTAATCACCGTCCTTCTCAGGAAATTCGTTGAAGAACAATTCGAGAGCATTCTGAGGGTCCTGAGAGGCCCTCCGGTAGCCTTCAATGATGGCTTCCGCCACTTGTTTCACTAAGTCACCTTCATCTGAATTAAGGACGTCGCGAGAAGTTACGATGTTTAAGCCATATCCTCCCACTCCGTGCTCAGACAGCTTAAAAGTAAACGTTCGCTTGCCCCTTATCAATTTGAAATCGTTATTTGTTTCAATAGCTGCAGGACTCATCTCCCAGTAGTTCAACACCGCATCTACTTGCCCGGATGCAAGCAATGGAACATCGGATCCAGAAATTGATACGACGTCGAAGTCACTACGGCTAAGCGTATTTGCTTTAAGAAAGGCATCAAACTCATTCACGGTGATACTATTGGGATAAATGCCAATTTTTTTGCCCTTTAGGTCTTCAATCGTTTCAATATCTTCAGATGCTAGTCCGTAGATTACAGACGGGATATTGGGATATAGAACGCCTAATGAGACTATTTCTGCACCTTTGTTATGCCCCAACACAGTGGCCCCTCCTGATGCAGTCGATATTTTGTATCGTCCAGTAGCAACAGAAGAGACGGCTTGGTTTGCTCCCCATGATTGGATAATCGACACGTTAAGACCTAGATCGGAGAAGAGCCCCAAGGACTTTGCGTAATAGACTCCAAGGTATGTTGGCTCTGCCTGCCAATCTAGAAGTATTTCAAATTCTTTTAAGTTTGGTGTTGGCGTGTCGGAATTATTTTCGTTCCCGCAACCATTCCCCAATAGAGTGACGATTAGCACAATTGTAGAATTCAACAAGCGATTCATGTTCATATTAATTATCTAAGTAGAAGCGTTTAAAAACGGTATTCTGAAAGAAAGTAATCATTCCCACTCCAAGCGTACCTAGTAATGCAAGAAGTAAAATAGAAGCAAATATTCGATCGAGGCGAAATGTGGCGCTCGAGGTCATGATTATGTTCCCCAGCCCATCGTTTCCGCCCATGAATTCGCCAAGAACTGAACCGATGAGGGCGTAGGGTAGGGCGAGTTTTGCACTTGAGATGATCGATGGCACAGCACACATTAGTCGGCACTTAAATAAAATATTCTGGGGTGTCATTCCCCAACTTTTGACTAATTCGATATAGTCTTTGCGAGTGTTAACGAGCGCGTTTAACGAGATTACGGATACTGGGAAAAAAGCGAGTAGCATTGCATTGATGATCTTTAAACCGGCTCCGAAGCCAATCCAAACGACAAGGAGAGGAAGAAGAGATTCTCTCGGAAAACTCTGGAAGATTGAAAGATATGGCTCGAGGATCCATCTCGCTGCTTTGCTTGAAGCCAATATGAGCGCGGTGAACATTCCGGCAATGATTCCGAGCGACCCTCCGACGAGCATGTTCTTTGAGGTGTAATACATTGCTTCGATGAATGCCGGATATTCCTTGAACAAGACGGCAATTACTTCGAGAGGTCGAGGCAACAAGTATTTTGGAACGTCAAATGCTGTCACAGTAATCTGCCAGGCAATGCCTGCAACGGCCACGCTTGTAACATAGCGTCCAATTTCTTGCCTGAAAATCTTGAGGCTGCTCTGTGAGCTAAATATCTCCATCTTCCTCAAGAAACGAATAAATCTTTTCAAGGCTTCCGAATTCACCAGAAGCTACTTCCATTCCAATAGTGGTGGGCGCGCCGGTCTTCAGCACGATAACCCTATTGGAGTATGCCATCGCATCACCAATGTCGTGGGATGCAAACAAAACAGCAGATTCTCTACGCCGTGCGAATTTGAATACTGAGTCTGCAACTTCTCGCTTGACTCGTCCATCAAGGCCATTGAAAGGCTCATCTAGCAGCAAGACGACAGGATTTGCAACAATCGCCTGCGCTATTGAGGCTCGGCATCGCTCTCCACCTGAGAGACTATTCACATATTTGCCTTCGAGGTGTTCTGCCCGGACGTGCGCTAGGATCGAACTCGGCGCTGGTAGTGTGACACCCTTCGTCTTAGCGGCTAGTGTGAGATTCTCACCTACGGTAAGCCAGTGTAGTAAAGGGAATGCTTGGAGCGTCCGGGAAATGTTCAATCGACGCCATTCAGGCGATTGAACTTTATCCTCAATCAATAGTGTCCCTGAAATAGGATTGATGGCTCCGCCAATCGCCGCAAAGAGAGTTGATTTTCCGGCGCCAGATTCACCAACTAATGCAACGACGTCGCCACTACAAATCTCCAAATTCTTGATCGATATTACAGGCAATTGATTATATCCAGCTATCAAGTCTCGTAGGCTTAAAACCCTCTTCTGTTTAGGTCTGCTTGACATGGGGTATCCTCTGTTTATGCCCAAGCGAATTAAATTAGCAACCGACGTTTTGCAGTCGTGCGACAATTGCATCAAGACCGGGATTCTTTGCGGCAGCGGCTGTCAAAATCGTCGAACAAGTCTCGTAGAGAGAATCTCGAATCTCAGGACTGACCTCCATTATTAACCGCTGAGGTGATCCGAAAGTCTCATTTAGGATGCTTGTTTTGATCGGAAAATTCGCCGTCGCCCAAATTCGTTCAAACTGATTTTCACCGTGGCAAAACAAAGCATACTTGTGCCCCGGAGTGCAAAAGCTAGAAGCGTCATATTCAATGCAAAATAAACTCGATCCGGAATCTAAATCGACTGACTGCGTTCCAAGGGGCTCGTCTAACGAGTTTTTAAATCGGTCAAACACGGACATCACCGCACTAGAACTCCTGAAAGGCACGCCAGGACATTCATTCAATAACTCGGCAACCAACCTATCGGATGGAAACAAGTAAACTATTTGAGCTCCTCTCTCCAACATACGCTGAACACACGATCGGAGCCAACTTCCACTCGCCCCAGTCCATTCCAAAGGCATTTCGTCTGCGAATAGCAAGATCATCAAATCACCCTTACCCATGCTCTCGAAGAGCCGGTTGACGTCGTTGGCAGTGTCGCTCAGGACGCCCGTGATCTTCCGAAGCCTTTGATCGAAAAGTGAAAACGCCTCCAGTAGGTTGGCAGACTTGCGCGATTCAAGCCGCCGTGGCCCACGGCGAGGCTGAGCAAGCTTGAAATCGAACCGCTCATTTAGACTGGCAATGCTTTCAATGGATACTCCGAGAGTCTGTAGTAACCGTCTAAGATCACCTTCAAAATAGGTGTTTTTTGATAGCGAAGTACGCAGAGAGGAGTATGAGATCCCAGATCTTGTGGCGACTTCGGTCTGCCCTCCCTTCGAGCGCATCTCACGACGCAGGTAATCATTTAGCTTTTCTTTCAGAATTAACTCATTCACCAAAAACCTTAGGCTCTATGTTGCGGTTAGATCACTAATACAAAACATTGTGCCTGTCCAGTAAAGTTTTTAAAAACACATTAATAAGCGAAAGTATGTGTTTTTAATGTTCTGAAACAATTCAGGGTTGACGGTGCTGTTGGTTGCAGTATATCGTGCAGTACTATCAGAAGCCAGACCCCGTAGTTGGCATCTGTTGTAGTGAAGTAAACGGAGAAAACAAAAAAAGGCCGACCTCCAAAAGGAAGGCCGGCCACTGCAGTCATCTTAGTGGACCACTGCAGAAGGCATTGCCGTAGAAAGGACAAACCCTTGAAGGATATTGTATCAGAATTAACGCCACAGCGCAATCCACAGACAAGTTCAAATTTCCCAACACAAATCAGAGTCGAGCTCATTGGAGATGGCACGGCTCGCGTAAGCGTTGCCTTCTCGAAGGGTAAGGTGACGATATTAAAATTTGGTCAGATCGGTGATGCGTTTAGTTACTGGCAAAGGATGAACTTTCAATGGGCTACCATCGAAATCTGCCACGAACAGCAGCGTACATAATGTTCGACTTTGAGTACGGTGTATTTTCATTCACCCCTCAAGATCGAAGCCGACGGAATGACATAACACTGCGCGATTGTAAGTCCTCGTTCTTTGCAAACTTGTGACCGAAGAGCAACGACCGCCGGCGAGGCATCGTCTCTCATTGATTCGTTCTAAGGTAAATGGGTAGTCTGTGACCGGGGTGCGCCAGTAGGATTACGGAAGGAATAGGAACTGTATGTACGGTTCTGTGGGAGGGCCGAGTCACGGTTGATCATCGTGGCTGACTTCAATCGATTTAGGGAATCAGCACGTTCCAAAAGTTCTGCAGTTTTTATGCACTCAAGGCCTCAGGCCTTTAGATTCTCGGATTCCAAGCTGTCAGTTTGCCTTCCAAACACAAGAACTATACGAGCCATTGCGTCGTGAAATCCCAGGCAGATGGGAGGTGGCCTTTCGAAAGAAAGGTTGATTGAAATTCTGCAATGATACCCATCGGGTAAGAAGCCCAACAGAAAGTGTTTGGCAAACGATCAGAACTGAGTCTTGCATCGCCGGAGGTAACGATTGGATGAAGCGTAGACGGGTAGTGCTGAGATTTTGTCAATGAGCTCCGAAAATAGTACGTTGGTGGAGCCCTCATGCTTGGATTCTCGAAGGGGCCACGTTCTGCTGTCAGAGTAAGTCCCGGGCCTTCTGGGCGCCCGGTTTCGGTCAAGACAGATAGAGTCCGTCCGGAGGCTGAGAGCACGACATCAGCCCAAATTGAGGTCTCCTGGGAATATAAGAGATCTTGTGTCTGTCTCGAAAAACGAGGGCAGGCGCCTGGTTGGGGCATGAGGAAGTCGTAGTGTCCAATGAATCGCAATTGGATTCGCTCTTTCGACTAATCCTCTGTTTCCTTAAGATTGAGTTCGTCGAGCATCATGACCGGAGAAACGATCTTAACGCCAGCAACAGTCTGCCCCCATAGTTCGCCGAAGTGCTTTTCATCCCCCGTGATCAGGTGAGAACATTCAAGCGCGATTGCCCCTTCCAGAATTGGTAAATCTTTGTCTGGAAGCGATACGGACGTCGGAGTCAGTTTATCTGAGATGCCAAGTTTACGGCGTAGCAGCAAAAAGTGGCCTATCTGATCCGGAGCCTTGCGACGTAGATTTTTCGATGCCTCGCGTAGTGCATAGTTGCTTGTGACACACTCTCCCTGACTAAATAGGAGCCCCACAAGCGTCGCGACGCGACTGTGAGGCAATGAAGCAGAGAAAATGATATTGGCGTCAAGAAAACACCTCACATTGATTTGAGGAACGGCTTGAGCGCCGTTTCATTATTCCGCTCAAACTCGGCGAGGCGTTCGTTTGAGTAGACTTCGGAGTCTGCTAGGGCACCAGTCTCTGAGCCAAACTCGAGTTCACGCAACACGAAATCCGCGACGATCCGACGCTCGTCGTCCTTCAGTGATTGAATGTTGCTAATGATTTGATCAGCAGTCATGTCGGAATAGTAGCATAGTGCTGGCAAGAAAGGAAGAGGTAGAAGAATGCACTTGCAAGGCCCCCGTTTACTGAGATTTTCTCGATTGCCTCTCACCTGCTGGTGGTTGATCAGAATGTTTACTGATTCGTTAGACTAGACGCTTAATCAATTCGAGCTGGTCGTAAAACGAAAGCTGCTGAAACTCTTTTTCAATTTTTTGTCCCATTCGTGACATGGGGCTATCATATCATGAGGGGCGGTTCTGTTAAGGGCGGCCGTAACCTCGAATTCTCGAGCGGTTAGATTCCGCACCCTCCTAGTAGCAGTCGAACTAAGCTCGTGCCCCGATAGGGAAGGATAGGGATGGAGCCCATTCCCCTACTGAACGCCAGTGGTTATATGAGTTTCTGAAAGAGCAACCAGAGGCCTCGTTCCCAGGAGGTTCACACCCGCCGTACGAATGCAGCAGTAGTGCTTGAGCTCATGCGAAAGGACAAGCGCCCCGCTCATGTCCATGAGCGAAAAAGGACACCAAAGGTGTATCAGTTACCGCCACGGTCGGAGCGTTAGCGGACGGCTAAATTGACTCAGGTAAAGGACAAGCGATAGCGCAGGGCTGCACCCGATAGCCTCTGGTGAGGCAATTTAGCCGTGCGGTAGCGCGGAGACAGTGGCGGCACCAGCACGAGCCAGATATGGCTCAACAAGGCCATCTTCACAGAACGATAGGGCTGTCAACCAGGCAATTTCGCTCTTAGCGAAAACCAATCGAAAGCACAGTCCCCGTTGATTGGGTGTTTCGCATCATTCTTGGTACAATTGGTAACGGATAATGCCGATCGTGCATCATTCGTTAAACCCACCTTCAAACTCTTCCCCGTTGCGGGACTTCGAAATGGATTAGCTGAGAATGAATGAACTAGAACAAAAATTTCCGTTGGGGCAAGTAGTCGCAACACCCGGAGTCCTTGAAGACATCAACCGTGTCGAGATTCAGGTCGCACTTTCACGACACGTTCGTGGAGATTGGGGCGAGCTCTGTAAGGACGACCTGCAAGCGAACGAGGACGCACTTGTTGAAGGCGCTCGATTGTTATCGAAGTACCGAGGAAGCAGTGGAGTAGTATTCTGGATTATCACGGAGTGGGATCGTTCAGTGACGACCGTTCTGCTTCCGTCGGAATATTAGTTTCGAAGAAACCAATTAAAACTGTCGCACTCCCAAAGCTTTCGGCTTCGGGTTTTTTCTTACCCCAGCTCTAGTTGGGAATCCAGCAATTGCTTCGAGATTAAGCTGTCCAGAATTTCTCGATAGCTCCGTTCCACTGTTGGATGCATGCGGTATTGCGAGAGTCCAAGTACCGCTTTTCTGCGTTCTATTTGTTCTGCACTTGGCGTCGACGACAAGTGAAGACCTCCAGCTAAAATTGATCACTAGAGGTACGATAATACATGGATGTGTGGTTCTTTGGCACAATCTCAGGTTCCCAGGGTGAGAGGAGGAGGAGCTGTAGCTACACGAAACTTCAATGGAAAGGAAAGACTCGATGAAATTGGACGAAAATCAGAATTATCTGATACGCAAAGAAAGATCTTCACGAACCGGGAGCGGGCGGATTCGATTCTGGCCGGTCCGTCAATCATGTGAAGGGTTGGGGTGTATCGTTGAGGGGAGGAACTGACGGTGCGCATTTACGATCAGCAACTATGCCGCATGGCCGATTGTTTCGTGTTACCTACTTGGGTAGCACACGAGTTCTCGGTAGAGCGTGTTAGGTCTTGTTGCGTTCCAGAGTCACTTGTCCTGTGTGACTCTCCTGAAAACGTTGCCGACTACTGGAAAGGGCATATTGAAAGTGAGCGGGGTTTCAACTCCGATTGCGAACAATTAGTTGTCCTTCTGCTCGATTCGAGAAATCGAGTTCGTGGTCATCATGTAGTGGGAATCGGAACTGTGGATTCTGTTTCGACCCACCCACGGGAGATTTTTCGGGTGGCAATCATGATTGCCACTTCGAGAATTGTACTCTTGCACAATCATCCCAGCGGAGATCCGACCCCTTCAGTGAGTGACATTAGGACGACTAAGGAGATTGAGCGGGCAGGGCGTGTGGTGCAGATCAATCTTCTCGATCACGTAATAATCGGAGATTCAAGTTTCTCGTCTTTGAGAGAGCTAGGTCACATTTGTGACTAGTACCTAACCCCCTGGAATTTTTCCCAGGGGGTTTTCTCTTTGCGAGAGTGCGATTTTGAGTTCGTTCCGGCCGCAAGCGTCGAGTCAACGAACGCAACGAAATCCGGTTCCTGTAGTCGAGATACTTCCTTCCAAATCCCGAGACTAAATTCGTCTGAAAAGAACTGGCGAATGTCCTCGGCGAGCTGAGTTGGTGCAGCCAGTTCCCGTGCTTGGACGGCCCGGTACGTGGTGTGCAGATGAAGGATAAGCATGATCACGAGCAATCGACGTTCTGCGTTGACTCCGTTTGCGAAGTGACGGCGAAGATGAGGCCGATCGAAGACTAGCGACCAAATGGACCGATGATTGTCAGAGAGGCGGATAACATTGTTGAGTCGGCGGGAACGGGTTTCAGCGCGCATCGAAAAGCCAGTAAATAGTAGGCTTGCAATAATCCCTACCGTTTGGAGTAGTACAAACCAATTCGCTCCGATCCATTCCGATATCTCCATATTCGAGCATTGTATCACACATGACCAAGATCACGGTAAAGGGAGCTCAAGAATCTGGAATGTCTCTTCGAGCACCTAGAAGTGTCTTCCTAGGAATCGAGACAATTCGCTCATCAGGACCGCAGCTTGCATCTGAAGGTAGATGAGCTGTTGCCCGCTTGGTGATGTCGATACCTATTACCGCGAAATCTCCGTTATCTAGTTCGAAGAGATCGGGGCAACCCTCTAATGCATAGGTCTGAGCCCCAGCTGCATGTGGGTTTGGGCCTAGTCTTTTTTTGAACATAACAAGATTAACCTCACAATAGTTAGGTTCTCTGTCAACGATTATCTCAGCTAAGACCGTCACGTGCGTTCAGATGCTGCCAGAAGAAAGCTTTGTCGTCGAATTTCTGAGGAGCTTAGAAAAGCGAGGATCGAGCGAGAGCTTTCAATGACCGAAGTTGCTACACGTGCTGGGCTTTCTCAACAGATGGTCAGTTACGTTGAGAGGGGGCTCCGCAGCCCAACACTCGACACGCTTGTTCGAATTGCAGATGCTATTGAAATTGAACTCGGCGAACTCTTTGAAACTCTAAGTGACCCAGAATAGAACGGTGGAAGGTGATGTTTTAAAACCTATTGGTTACCGTGAATTGCGACAGCAAACAATTTGGTAGCGTTGGCTCTGATGGGCTGGCAACCAAATTCTGGTTGAACTCCAGAGAGTGAGCTGGAATTTAGAAGGGCGTACGTTGAATGTGGAAGCGCGTTTACGAGCTTCCCCCATGAGCCCTCAATTGTGAACTATAGCGTCCATGCTTTTTCTTGATCTGCCTATCTCGGTGGAGAATCGAATTGAGAGGACCTGCTAGATCGCGGGTGGAGAGTGGGTGATCGATTCTCTGAATCTCGGTGAGTATTTCTTCCCGAGTCAATGGTTGGTGAAACGTTATCTGACGGACAGCCTCACGGAGTGTTACATTGTTCCTGAACCGCTTGTTCGTATCTCTAAATTCTGGCAATCGTCTCGCATATTTGGTTGGCGACTGAATTTTGTCATTCTTCAACGCCTCTGTTAATTGGTTCAATCGATCCTCGATTTTCGCCTTTTCGTCTAGCAGCGACCGACGTAGATCTCGAAACTCTTGCAACGCATCTTTCTCCATGCTGTTCTCACACTAGGACGTGATTGGTTGACTGTAAAGGTGTGTATCACGAGGAATTGGGGAAATTGAATCTGTCAGATTCGGGATTTTTGGTTTCCTAGCGTAGTTCGTCAGCTTACTGTCTCACACCGATGTCTAGGAGAAATCGAGGATGGATTTGGTGGTTGACCGTAGGTGGGAGTATCGCGTCGATCATTGGCTTACTCACCTTTTTTGGCGACCAGATGTTTGATCACTCAGACATTCGGATGGAAGTCTCGTTCGATACCCAGATCCCTTCGGCATTGGATTCCAGACTCGACATTCGGTTTGATGGCAAACCGGTGGAAAATGTCGCGAACATCGTATTCAAGATCGAAAACAATGGCACGAAGGAGTTTGACAAGTCGGACTTCGATGGCCCCATAGAGTATCAGATTAAAGGCATTCGGGAAATCTTGTTTGCCGAGCGTGTTGGGAGCTATCCGGTCGGCGTTGAGTTCGAAGTGATGCAGGCCACCAACAACATCGTGCAGGTGAGACCGGGGCTACTTAACCCGGGAGACTTCGGCGAAATCAAAGTCATCGCAAGTTGTGACCGAGTGCCAAAAATCACCGTTTCGCTAAACCGAGCTCGAATCAAGGGCGTTCAGCATCCCAAAATTGCTCCATCGAGGGAAAGCCCTGCCCAACTGCTCCGTCGCTCGCTTCCGGGGGCGGTCAGCAACGTTCTCTGGGGATTGTTTGGTTTTGCGGTTCTGGCTGCTGGCTTTGTCCTCGGTCGGGCTTCGGATCTGTTCTCGAGAAAGTTCGACAGTTGAACCTGTATTGGCACCCTCCATCACAGGTTTTTCGGTTCCTGACTCTATTGCCGCTAGGTTAGTATCTGCTAATGGTTCGATGGAATTGGGGAATCTACAATCTCGCCTCGCCAATTGAGTGCCGCAGCCGCTTTCTGGGTGTTTTAAGGTGAAAATTATTCCTAGTTTGTCGACTGTCTTAAGCTTGCAAACGCCTGGTAATCAGAGCGCTTGTCGAACCGTTAATGTGGAGAAGTGCTCGCTTTATTCTTATTTTTATTCTTACTTTGACTGTGAGGAATGCTGGTAAAAGTTGTAAGTCGTTTATGTGGATGGGTTTGGAGCGGGTGAAGGGAATCGAACCCTCGTATGCAGCTTGGGAAGCTGTCTCTTATACACATCTCCGAGCCCACGAGACCTCTCTACATCTCGT
>CAJXVR010000240.1 GCA_913061285.1 uncultured Verrucomicrobiota bacterium
ACGAGATGTAGAGAGGTCTCGTGGGCTCGGAGATGTGTATAAGAGACAGGTCCGTAGTCAGGCGGCACCGAGCGAGTCGTTTTCTCAAACCAGATCCGTTTTCCCTGCAAGGCCTTGAATTCGACGCGATCCCCATTTCCAAATCCGCCTGGCAGCGTCGTCTCAAGTCCAACCACCGGATGTATCTCGCCATTTTGATAGCGAAACAGCCCACTAGATTCCGTGACATTTCGAATTGCCGAAAACACGAGCTCACCACGATAGGAAGCCTCAGGCCGAAACGCACGAATCGGTTGCCCAGGAAGCCCAACGATCGGGCTATCTGGCTCGACGATTTGCCGCACCACGCCCTGGTCATACTGATAGATTCCAATCGGAACAAAGCCAATGGTGGCAGAAAAGAATATACTCTCACTGACACCATCGAAAACAGGATTGGTAATCAGATCAATCGAGTATCCGAACAAGCGATCAAGATCATCCGCGCTTACGAGCGGCTCTTCAGATCCATCCCGACCAATCCTTACCAGGGTAGAAACCGAGTCAAGGGGAGCATCATCGGAGTCTAAAACAGCAACAAGCCCGCCGTCGGCCGGCGCAATCCTAGCATCAATCTCTGAGAGATCACGAAGGTCGAAGGGAGCCAGATCGATGACGGCATGCCGTTCTTCTGCGATAGAAATCGACTCATCGGCTGACAATCGATTGAACGCCTCAACGACCAGAAAGCCAACTAGAGCCCAGAGAACCTTCGCACCTCGCAGAGAATTCAAAGATGAAATCAAGATAATCATAGCCTCCCCGGACTCTCTGGACCATAACAGCGAACAGCAGCACTGGGAATACAAATATCGGCCCCTTACGGCCCCTCTTTCAAGCCGCTAACCGGCCGATCTAAGCAATCCAGCCGTGACCATTCTCACGACACGGTCAAGGATTGTCCCGATTGCCCTGATCTTGTGAATCGTCAACTAAGGACACCCAGGCTTTGTAAAATCTCCGTCCTAGCTCTCGAGCTGACCTCGTATCAAAATGCACTTCATCCCCCTTGTGGGTTAGATTTTCGGCGCTGACGAACCCGGCCTTGGCAACATGCAGAGGGAGATTACGGTGAGCCTGATCGACACGACGTTTGGACGCATTCCAAGGGCGTTCTTTGAAGTTTCCCAGCTGCCCCACAATAAAGGGCACGTCACCGGCTCCGAGTTCGCTCCTAAGACGTCGTGTCAAATCATGGAGCTTGGCTTCATAGACCTCTGCCAGCCCAGGTTTCGAATCAGACTCCCCTTGATGCCACAAGATTCCTTTCAGCGTGCCATCGTTCAATGCCCGCTGAGCTCGCTTTATAGTATCGTCCCAAGGATGGCTTTTCGTTGGCTCGTAGAAGACACCCGATTCCCAAGTTGCTATGGGAGATCCCCCCACAGCACAAGGGATCAAGCCAACGACGATCTCAGAATCCCTCTCCGCAACCGCATTCCCAAAAGCCCGCCCAGGTCCCACGCCCACGATGCGCGGTTTATCAAAATGAAGCGGATCCAAGGCAGGGGCCCAGACGCGGTCCTTATCCAACATCAAGACTCGTGGGTGTGCTTGCTTCGCCTCAGCATCGAGTTTCCCTCGGCCTGCCATATTTGACTGCCCCACCAAGAGAAAGAGATGGAACGAAGTTTTCGGCGGAAGCTCAGCACCGCGGCTAAGCGGCCCAAACGAAACCAAACACCAAAAAAGAAGAATCGCTTTTCGCATCCTCACCAACCAACGCGAAGCCCTTCAGCCTATCAAACTCCAATTAGCACAGAAGAACCCTCCAACTGACTATCTTCCCCGTTATCGCTTTTTCACTCGCTTGCTGTAGACGAGTTTGTCATCACCGTCATCGAAGAAATCCTTAATTCTTGCTTCTAAGGCAAACCCTAACTTCTCGTAAAATGCACGGGCGAACGCAAAGTCATCGGTCCCAGAGGTCTCAACAATCAGCAATCGCGCGCCCATCTCCAAGAGCTCTCTCTCGATACGATCCAACAATGCAGAGCCATAGCCCTTCCCTTCTTGACCATCCTCAATCCAAAGCATCAGCAGATTCCAAGTCCCCACAGAAACCGGCTCTGGCACGCAATAGGCGACACCAACAGGTTCCTTCTCGAAGGCTGTAAACCACATGGCGCTTTCCGGATTCTCAAGATGATCCTCTAAGGTTTGTCGGACATGTTTGAGTCCATCCTCATCAAACTGGCCACTCTTCTCGATAATCGAAAGTAGGTTCTCTTTGTGGTCGATTGTTGTCTCTTTGATCATACTTGATTGACGTTCCCTAAGCCCCCTGCCGGACAAGGCAGTCCACCGCAATTAAGAAGGCCCACGATTTCTCGAATGCCTCAGGCAGTGAGTGTTTGGATCTACGCTATTGTCGAAAACCAGTTTTTTCAGCCTAAAAATCGATCTCATTTAAGCAAGACTCAGCGCCAATCCTCAGTCCGAGCCAATGAGATACACAGGCGCATTTTTCAGGACCAATCACCATCAAGAAAAAGCCTACATTACTCGCGCAATCAACTCTGGTGGCATCGGAGCCATTGACTCGCTAGCAAGAAAGTCGGGATTAATCGATAGACACCACATTACAGCTCTGGAAATCAATCGCTGACAACGACATCAGTAAAGGACGATCAACCCCATTTCACAATTGCGCTGTCTATGATAGCAACCCCACAGGCTACCTATCGAGCCTCGATCTACCACCACTTCACTCGTAGGCAAGTCCCAGTCGATTCGACGGCCAGTATGCCTCGAGGTATTCAGTTGCTACTCGGATTGCGGCGGTTCGTCTCACTCCTATTCCAACTCAATTCACGCAATAAAGATTCTTGGAGGTGCGGATGAGCAGTCGTCCGTCGAACGGAACGGGAGTCGCGAGAATCTGTTCGCCCATATCGTTCTCGCCGAGGAGTTTGAACGTCGTTCCAACCTGAGCGGAGAAAACCATTCCGTCCTCCCGAGCGGCGTAGAGCACACCGCCGGCAATGACAGGCGAGGCATAATACGCGGAAGCGTCCCGCGGAAGCTCGGCTTCCCAGAATGGCTTGCCGGTAGCCGGGTCGAGACAGACGATGCCTCCCTTATTGCGGAGAATGTAAACCCTCCCATCGTAGGCGATCGGGCTAGCTGCGAACACACCGAAATCGTTTCGCTCCCAAAGACGATGCGTTCCCGTGACATCACCGTTACCGCCCAGACGGACCGCGTGCATCTCTGCCTGTCTACGATCATCGCGCCCCACGGGAATCACTGCAATATCGCCCGAGATCACCGGCGTGGCGATCGGTGGCCAGAGCTTCTTTCCCTTGGGGTTAAATCCGCCACATTGCCAGAGGAGCGCGCCATCATCCGCGGCATAAGTGGTCACGTGATCGGAGCACCAAACCAACACGGCGTCCCGGCTACCGTGACGCACCGGTATAGGAGTCGTATAGCCGTTATCGTTTTCAGCCGGGACCTTGTAGTTGCGTTCCGCCTTCCAGCGAATCTTGCCTGTCACCTTGTCAAAGCCAGCAACCCATGAGTTCCCGGCGTGCAGTCGAGGAATGATGATGAGGTCGTCTACGACCACTGGAGAACTTCCCTGATCCCAGTACAGCTTCTGCGCTCCGAATTCCTCGACCAGATTCCGTTTCCAACGAACGTCTCCATTCATTTCCAGAGCCGCAAGATTTCCGCTCTTGAAATAGACGAACACACCGCTGCCGTCAGTCACCGGAGAGGCGTTACTGCTGGTTCCGAGTTTCCGGTGCTTGGGCGGGGTTTCCTTGCCGAGTCCTGTCTTCCAGAGCTGCTTCCCTTCAAGGTTGAAGGCCAAAACGGAGTCGGATCCACTGTCCGGTGAGGTCACGAAAATGCGATTCTCCCAGACAATCGGGCAGGAAGCGCCCTTGCCGGGCAAATCGACTTTCCAGGCGACCTTGCCGGGCACCCACTTGGTGGGATAGTTCTCACCAGTCCGGCTTCCCGTATGCGAGGGACCGCGCCACGAAGGCCAATCTTCAGCGGAGAGACTTGAAAGTGCCCATAGGAGAATCCCCGAGGCAAGCGCCGTTCGATGTAGAGTCGTTTTCATATCAAGAGAGTTGATTGGCGGTATGGTGCGTCCCGTTTTTTCTTTTTTCAACAGCGATTGTGCCTTCGCGAAACCTTTCTCCATCCATCGGCAGATCATTATGTGGACGGCCTACACCAAAATCACATTCCTAGCCGCATAACGAAGGCCCCATTCATGAACTTGATCTTCAGATCGATCACTTCGTTCATGCGGAATTCCGTCGAGGCAAACCAACTGTCCATTTCGCCCGGATGGTAGAACCTCTTCACAGCGGTCACGTAGATTCTACAGGCCTCATAAGCCACTTCGTATCTCCCGTCGACCTTGTCTACCGAATGGGCTCCAACCAGATGAGCAGCAGCGGCATCCCCCTTCTCCAATCCATCCCGACCGACGCACTCCCGGATCTGAACTAGATCCCTAATAATGTCGGTCGCTACTTGAAATCAGGGTTCGCTAGTTCGCGTCCGCTTCCAGCATCCATTGCCAGGCTGGAATGATTTCGATCGGGGCCGGCACGGCAGGAAAGGGCAAGCGCGACGACGCCGTAAGGATCAACTGTCGCTCCACCCTGTGCTCCTTCGAAGCCGACTCCATGGCCCTCACTCGCGATGCAGGGTTTCGCTGTCATCGGGATCCGCGCCCACCTGAATCAAGGCCTGTGTCCCATCGATCCCACGACTGAGAAAATCAACCTCGAAACCCTTGGCCGTTTTCACATAAGCAACCTCAGCCCCACATCGGCTTACCCCCAATCGTCGGCACCTGTGCCTCCCGACGCGTCAACTCAGGCAAGGCAGACTCCACAGCAGTTAGAATTTCCTCCTGCAGAACAGGCTGAATTAAGCCTTCCACAAAGCTCAAATAAAGCTATACCAAGACATCCTTCAAGGCCAAATCAAACCGCTTATCCCCCGTCCGCTCCGTCCCCGGACAACTGATCCAGCGTTTCATCGGCAATTCCATCTTATGAGGCAGTCTTCAAAAGCTCGTCTTCAGAAAAGGGATCACCTATTGAGGCACCCTCTTGCTGCCTCCTCATCAATCCTTGCCATATTCCCACAAGTATTATAATTTCTCTCAACGATCTTCCACCATGTCTCCTCAACGCATCATCGTCGGCATCTTCGAAGGACTAGGATACTCCGACTACACCGCATTCCCACTCCTGACGATGAAATCAATGGCAGCGCAAGGCCTCTTCAAACAAGTCACTTCCACATTCCCCTCTACTGGCCTCTCCAACACAGCCTCGATCATATGTGGCGTTTGGCCAGAGGCACATGGCATCGTTTTCGCAACTCCGAATCCGGCACTCAGCACCGCTGTCCCACCTACGCTCTTTCAACGTGCAAGAGCCAACAACGCCCCTTCAGCATTTCTAACCAGCACGCGAAAAGTTTTCGAACTTTTTGGCGACGCCGTTGCAGTAGATATTGCCCCCCATTCCGCCAAACCAAGAATCAAACCCGCTTCAGATAAAACACTGAGCCCTGATTCAGAAGAAACCAACCTTTGGCTTTGGCAAACAGCAATTGATCTTCTCAAGACTCGTCCTGACATCAAATTGCTTTGTATCCACACCAACGACGCTCCCATGCACCGGCGGGCTCCCAATCAACCAAGTTCAGTCAATTACATGACTCGACTAGATCAACTCATCGCCCAAGCCCAGGAAGCGGCCCCGGATGCAGCGTTCTTCCTAACAGCAACTCACGGCATGAACGTTAAAAAGCGATGCTGGGACTTAGCGAAGGTATGCCAAACAAATGGATATCCACTGAAGTGTTTTCGAACTCCCGAAAACGAGCTCAATGAGACGGGCGAGCCGATCGGAATAGGTTGTGCTTCGATCAGTTTGGAGGATCCGGAAGACGAAACACGAGTCCGCGAAATCATCGACTCACTCGAAGGGATCGAATCCATCCTGCCGAATCGCGATGCAACTATTCGCTTTCATTTGCCATCCAGGTTGCTCGGCGACCTTATGATCCTCGGCGACCGGGACACTGTGTTTGGCGAACTCCAAACCGCTGGGGCGGATCTGGGGGAAGGTCACCGAGCCCACGGATCGCTCCACGAAACGGAAGTCCCTTTGATAACATACAATTATGCTGGAATGCTACCGTCCATCGACATGTTCGAATCCACCAAAGATCTGACACGTTTCCTCTATCGATAGCCCTGCCGGGCCGGGCTCGTCAGAAGTTGCCAACCGGGAGACATTCGCCCCCAATGGCAGTAACGCCTCTGCCGTTTCCCGCGGGAAGCACGTCCTAAAAACCGAATCCATTGGTCGCATTAAGATCTCAATTTCCATCGTAAACTAGGGCTCTTTTTGATATCACATCCTCGTAAAACGAGAAGAAGCCACACCAAACAAGCATGAACCTCTTTGCAGAACTCGCAGCAAGACTCAACTTGTCGTGCAGAAGAATACCGACGCGTATCGCAAGAAAACCCATCGGTCTTCTTCTGGGCCTTTTGATGGGTGCTTGGCAGTCACCGATCCTTTCTCAATCCTCCAATGGGTTTACGGTCGCCATCTCATCGAGCCCGGATAGCGGCGAGCCTTTCACTATCTCATGGGAAGCGAGTATTGGAACTCAATACGATATCCTCGCTACGGAAGACATTTCCGGGGAATGGAATCGCATTAATGCCACCCCGCTCATCGCAACGGGAAATCGCCTTGAGTTTACAGACCCTCTTCCCCTAGCTAACCGCTTCTACCGAGTCGTGCGACTTGCAACGGTACCTTCGACAGGGACCAGCGGCGAGTTGATCTACGGCACATTACTACCCGCGCGTGCCCAGCTCAAGGTGAGTCAGCAGATTCAGTTTGCCGCCACTTTTCCATCACCGGGAGCGGCGATTTGGAGCCTTGAAGCCACCGACCCCATTCTGCCAGGCACCATCGATGCTCAGGGTCGCTACACCGCCCCCGCCAGTTTACCCGATCCCGGACTTATTTTGGTCCGAGCACACAACGCTGATGCACCCCATGAACAAGCCTCGGCACTCGTAGCAATTCTATCGGATGCCGATTTTGAGATCACACGCGAGCAGGCAACCGAAATCCTGCTAAAAAATGTAATTGCCCCACTTCCTGACAAAGAGACGTTGGTGGCACTCGGACTTCAGGAACCACTCGAAGAGGGTGACCGACTCACTGCCTTCGATCCTGCCCCCGAAGGCACCGCAGCCCGACCGATCGATTTTCCTTGTTGGTTCTTCATGGTCGACCACGATCCGGGCGCGAGTTGGGCTCATCCGGTCGACTACGTTTTGATAAATAGCCAAACGGGCGCCATCGATCGTATCCAGCGCCGCCTTTGGTATCCAGAGCTGAACGGGTTGCCGTTCTGGAATTCGCTCGAGGACAGAGAAAGACAAGACGACCAAGTATTCGTTGGGACCGAAATCTATCAAGAGCTAGAAGAACCAGAGATCTTTTTCACCGAAGAAGAGCCAAACGCCTTGGCCCCCCAGTCGGCTGGCGCCGTAAAACTGAAAGACGAATTCCTGCCCATTGGGCGCGTATTCCCCCGGCCCTTCCCCGACTGCGAGTGTGAAACTCCTGGGAAATTTTACGCTTTGGTTGGAGTCGCCAGTCCGGAAGAACCGCGACTCATCCGATCCAGTCGCCGCTGGAAAGAGGTCTTCGAATCCAACCGTTTCCAAACAACCTACGTACCGAGCCCTGCAGGCAAACGAATCTTGCTCGAACTCGATAGACTCCGCGACGTGATCGGTCCCTGTGATGTCCTGGTCATCTACCTTATGGGACACGGGGTCGGTGGCAGTCTCACAAAAGTTCCGAGCAGCTCGCTGGCCGAAGTGGTGGCTCTGATTCCAACCAATGCCAAGTACCTCATCATGGAAACCTGCGATGCTGGTCACGTATTCGAAAGAATGAACGAAAAACGGCACATCCCCTCGATGCAGATTCTGACCGCTTCAAACATGGTGGACATAGACTCGGACATCCAATTCGTTGGAGCAGCTCCTTTAGCAACCATTAATCCAGGGGGGATCTCAGCCTTCAGCAGTGCCCTATTGGCCTGTATGTCCCGCCACGACGATCTTTCTCTAATTCATCAATGCCTAACTAGTTTTACAGAAATAGGGCCCATGGCACTGCGCCTCAAAATCGCCGGCCCACAATTCGGAAAAGTCGGAGACCCGGATACCGACAACGACGGGGTCACCGACAAATATGAGGTATCATCAGGCCTTGACCCAAATAAAGCCGACACCGATGGCGACGGAGTTTGCGACGGAATCGAGTTTGGCGAACTCGCCACCCTTGAAGAGAGAGATCAACACGGCTTCCGCCAGTTTTTCCTCGCCGAAGGCCTCGGACGGCCAACGTTTACTACCCACACCCAGCTCCCTGCGGCCGTCGCCCTCAATTCTTACGAACAGCACCTCACGATTGCTAAAGGCATCCCTTTCAACGATCTTCCCGTCAGCGAAGAAAATCCCTTTGGGAAAGCCCCGGGCAATGGCTACCGTTTGGCGTCCGGCGCCCTGCCGGCCGGACTCGAGTTTGATACCGACACTGGCTGGATTCGCGGCCGGGCGACCGCATTTGGCGAATTCAGTATTACCGTCCGCTACACAGATGCCATTGGCGCCCATACAGAACGCACCTTTGGGCTCAAGGTACAAGCTCGGGGTGATATCGATCCGATGATCACCGTCACCACCGGTTCAGATGGAAATGTGCGAGACGATGATATTTCGCTTCGAGAGGCACTGATGCTAATCAGTGGTCAACTAACTCCCGATCAACTACGCCCCGATCCGGATCCAGATAATCGCGTCGGTGAAGGTGAAACCCGTTGGTTGAGATTTGGAATCCCTTCGGCGGGATCCTCAGACCGAGTCGAATTCCAGTCTTCCGTTGAAAGCTACACCATCACCCAAGGGACTCTCGAACTAGTCGGCGCCAACGACACAATTCAGTTCAGGCCCGGCGACACGTTCTCTATTGGGCAAGGGCCTCTCTTCAAAATCACAGGAAATGGCAACCATTTCTCCAATGCCGGAAAACTGCTTACCGCCGCAGCTGGATCAGTCGTAGTTATCGAAGGCAACGACAACATCATTGGAGGCGCTCGCGACAATGTACAAACGGCATCGTTTACCATCAAAGGAAGTGCGGGAAGTGACGCCGTCACGATCACCGGTAACGGGAATCGTATTGCCGGCACAATCGTCCGTGAAGCCCAAACGGGGATTCGCATCAGCAAGGGATCAGGCAATCAAATCTGGCGTTGCCGCCTGATTCTCAACCAGGATGGACTACGACTAGACCAGGGAGCTCACAATAATGAGGTTTGGGATAGCACGAGCGGATTTTTCTTCGAAGAAGTTGGTCCGCCGAAACCAAATCCCAACACTCGCCACGGAATGGTCTTAGCCGACGGCGCTCACGAGAATGTCTTCCGCGACAACGGAATCGGCGGCAACGGCGGTACCGGCATTCTGATTACAGGAGAAAACACTGACCGAAACCGAGTCATCGACAATCAGGTTGGCACTGATCAAGGCATCAGACGAACGGCAGGCCTAGTCGGCCCTAATCAACAACACGGCTACCTGATCGAGGCCCAAGCTTCGAATAATCTCATTACTGGCGGCAGCATCTCGGAGAACACAGGTCACGGCATATTGATTACCGGTACCGGAACATCTAACAATGAGATCGGCGAAGGAAAAAGTCGTGGAATTGAGATTAGCAAACCGGACGAGAGCGGTGATGCCATCCGAGTGGAGGCCGGGGCAACGCTCAACAAGATCTCCGTTAATATCGATCTAGCCGGCGCCAATGGGATCAGTATTCTAGGATCAGGCACCAAAATGAACCAAGTCGGAATTCGCCGATTGGAACGTCTATTCATCCCCGCTCAAATCAAGAATGTGGAAGGCATCGGTATTTTCATCGCCGATGGGGCCTCAGAGAATATCGTCAATGATGCTAGAATTTCGTTGTCTCATGTCGGACTGGTCATCCGCGGCCGCAACACGGATCGAAATAGAATCCAAGGGGTTTCAATCCATAGTAACCGTGGGGACGGAATACAGCTCCTAGAAGGTTGCCAACATAATCGAATTGAAAACCAAGGCTTCATCGAACAGAACGGCGCTAACGGCATCCTCCTTTCCGGCGCTCAAACAAGTTTTAACCTAATCGTCGACACAGACTTTAATGCCCTCACGCCAAACACCCAACACGCCATCCGACTCGACCACCAAGCTAACAACAATCGGATTGAGACCTGCGACATTAAACGTCACGAAGCCGGCGGCATCCTTATCACCGGCGGCGCCCACGCAAACCAGATCGTCAGCACATCCATTCGCGGCGGCCTTTTCCCGGATGACGTCGCCAAGAGTACAACCGGTCTCACGCTTAGCCGAGGGGCCAACAATAATCTCGTTCTCAAATGCTCCATCTCCAGCAATGGCGAGCATGGAATTCTCATTGAGGGCCAGGACACACGGCGAAACCACATCTATGACAATAACCTATTGAGCAACCAACAAACTGGAATCCGTATTGAAAATGCAGTCGACAATCGGATCGGTTCAGCAGTCCAAGGTGGTAACGACATTCAACGGAGTCTGGGTATCGGCATTCATATTACGGGCAACCAAGCCACGCTAAACAAAGTCAGGGCCAATGTGGTTGGGGCCACGTTCAGCACTTTTTTCGTGAATGAAAGCCATGGTATCGTCCTGGACGACGGGGCACACCAAAATCGCATCGGAGGCACCCGCCCTCGCTTCCCCGATCCGGCAACGCCACAAATCCTTTTGCCCCCCACCGAAGCCCAACGAGCACACGGGAATCTCATTTCTGGAAACGGAGGTCACGGTATTCTCATCGATGGCGCCAACGAGAATCTAGTTTTGGGCAATCTGATTGGATTCGCTGACCCCAATCGACAGGTTCGCGGAAACGAAGGCCATGGCATCGCAATCACCAACGGGGCTCAGGGCAACTGTATCGGCAACTGCGTTGCCCCCAACCGCCTCAATCCAGGCTACTCCAACCAAATCGTCAGCAACATCGGCGCCGGCATCTGGGTGAGCGGAAGCGGAACGACTGGCAACACCATCCGCCGCAACGAGGTTTACGAAAATGGTGAGAGCCATATCGTCCTAAACGACGGAGCCAACAACAATCTCGAACCACCTAGTGTCTTCGTCGAGGTCGCAGGCCAGCGTATTCACGGCAGCACGCCTCAACGTGGCTACATTGAACTCTTTTCAGACGCCCGAGGGTTCAACGGAATCTTTCACCTTACAGCACTCGTCGGGGGCGGCGACTTCACCATCGATCAAGCCAACCCCAGCGAGTCGTTCAACGCTGTGATCATCGAATCCGCCCGGCCAATTCGCTTTGGCGACCAGTACCTTTCCTTCACCGAACACCGCTCCGGAAACACATCCCCCTACACGCATCTGGATTTGACGACCCCATAGTGCTTAGAGGCGTCCCGTCTCACTCTAGGGAACTGCGGCGGGACGCCGCAGCCACTTTGTGTTTTATTCAGCGGCCCTTCGCGCACACTTGAACGATTCAATCGAGAAGCCAATACCAAACCTCACGCCGGGATTCGGGCTTTCGATTCCATCGCAGGTTCGTAAACAATCCTCACCGCCAAGAGATAAAACCTATTCAAACGGATTCAACGCGCCGACAGGCAATGAGTGCAGATGATTCGAGACAACTCGTGCATCCCTAGGACGGGCGAAGACAGAGAGTCCTTGGGGACTTCCCTTCGTCATGATTATCTGAACGTTGTTGGTAGACGCCCATTGCCTCAATAAGATTGCGACGCCCCCGTAGTCAGTGTTTCGATTCAAAAAATCAATTCTTCTTACAAGTTGCCCGTCCTCAGCGGCATCGTCGAGATCACGCATATACGAATCTGCGTATATTGGCTCGAGGTATGACGCCCACTCAGAAACACCTAGTAAGCCCGCCATCGTAAGCGCTAGACCAAGTGCCCGAGTATCGCCTCGCGCAAACGACTGAGAATTCGTCATCCAAAGCCTGCTCATCAAGAGAATGACCACAAATCCCACGGCGGTCACAATCAGAAGCCGGATCAGCCGAGCCTGTATTGTCCCTTTTGATTCCGACGATTTCACAGACGCAAACGATACAGGAAACCCATTATTACCGCCAACGCCAATTCTCATCAAATGAATCAATTGCCAGCATCTCGGTTGCGAGCCCACGTCTAATGATTTAGGCGCTGTCTCTTATACACATCTCCGAGCCACGAGACCTCTCTACATCTCGTATGCC
>CAJXVR010000241.1 GCA_913061285.1 uncultured Verrucomicrobiota bacterium
CGAGATGTAGAGAGGTCTCGTGGGCTCGGAGATGTGTATAAGAGACAGGGTTCAAACAATGCCGCCAATGTGGCCAAGGCAACGCTTGCGGCCTTGACTGGGCTTCGCAAGAGAGTCGATATCTACGCGGATCGCGGTGTGCCAGTGCCGGGTGTTTCAAAAGCTGCATCTGTCGCAACTGAAGACGCCAAGGCAGTTGATGCCCCTGAGGGAGCAGAGACTGTGGCCAAAGAAGAAACTGTATCCTAATAAATCACATGCGATTACATAATTTAAAACCGCGTCCTGGTGCAAAGCACCGGCGTAAGCGTTTGGGTCAGGGTGAATCCAGTGGTTTAGGTAAGACGAGTGGACGTGGTCACAAGGGCCAACACTCTCGTTCAGGTTCGAGTTTTCGGCCTGGATTTGAGGGTGGTCAGATGCCTTTGATTCGTCGTTTGCCTAAGCGTGGGTTTAATAATGCTCAACACACTACGACTTACATTCCCGTGAATGTGTCGTCACTGGATCGTTTTGACGACGGTTCTGTGATCGATATCAAGGTCCTCCAAGCGGCTGGGCTAGCGAACGGTAATGCGGATGGTGTGAAGATTCTCGGTTTAGGTGAGCTGAAAAAGAAGCTTACGGTTAAGGTTCAATCGTTTAGTGCTTCAGCGAAAGCAAAGATTGAGGGTGCTGGTGGTTCGTGTGAAGTCACGCCACTAACGAAGGAAAAAAAAGTCAAAGCTGACGCTTAATCGAGATCGATAGACCATGCTATCAGGTATCGCCAACACATTCGCCAATTGCTTCAAGATTCCGGAGCTTAAGTCGCGAATACTTTTTACACTTTTTGTTCTCGCTGTTTGCAGGCTTATTGCATTGATCCAGGTCCCAGGCTTGGATGGTGCGAAGCTTTCAGAGTTTCTCGATCAGGCTGCCCAGCAGTCTGGGGGAGCTGGCCTGTTGGGGATGTATAGCCTGTTTACAGGCGGTGCCCTCGAACGTTGCGCCATCGGCTCACTGGGGATCATGCCCTATATTAGCGCAACGATTATCATTCAGTTGATGACAGCTGTTCTTCCCGGGCTGAGCAAGCTCGCTCGTGAAGAGGGTGGTAGAGCAAAGATTGTCCAATATGGTCGATACCTGACGGTGCTTCTCTGTCTGGGGCAAGGTTTTGTAATGGCTTTAGGGTGGGAGAATCCTGGTAAAATCTTTGATGGTTTTAGTGGTGAATTGGTGCTTACAGATTCCATCTGGTGGTATCGGATTCAAACAGTACTAGTTCTGACGACTGGTACTCTGTTGCTGATGTGGCTCGGTGAACAGATCACAGAGCGGGGTATTGGTAACGGTATTTCCCTCGTGATCACGATCGGCATTCTGGCCCGTCTCCCGCAGGCAGCGACCTCACTGTTCTTCATGTTCCGTCCGCCAGCAGGTGTTGAAAGCAGCTACAACTTGTTCCATGGCGGGGCATTGATCCTTATTCTCGGAGCGGTGATTGCTGGGGTCATTGCGGTTACTCAGGCTCAGCGAAAAATTCCTGTGCAATACGCTCAGCGAGCTGTCGGTCGGAAAGTTTATTCCGGGGGAAGTTCCTTCATGCCTCTGCGAGTGAACTATGCGGGTGTGATGCCAATTATTTTCGCTCAGGCAATTCTCATGTTCCCTGATAAGATCTTCCTCACGCTGGGGCAGGTCACGGATATTAAATTGTTCATGGATATTAGCCGGATGATTGGGTATGGCAGTATCGGCTACATGGTTCTGCAGGGCTTGATGATTCTTTTCTTCTCGTATTTTTGGGTAGCTACACAGTTTAATGAGATTCAGATCGCTGATGATCTGAAGAAATACGGCGGATATATCCCCGGAGTGAGACCAGGCCAGGCAACCAGTGATTTCTTGCATCGGACTATGAGCCGTATCACATTCGCTGGAGCGATCTTCTTGACTTTGATTGCGATCATGCCCCCGGTATTGCAGCAGTCGCTGGGTGTGCCGTTTGATGTTGCTACCTTTTTTGGTGGCACGAGTTTGTTGATTACGGTGGGTGTCATGCTAGATACCATGCGTCAGATGGAATCTCATCTGTTGACGCGCCATTACGATGGTTTTATGAAAAAGGGTCGGGTACGAGGCAGAAACTAAGACTGCTTACTCTGTTCGCTTAATTTCTCTCGCCGATGATCATTTTAAAGACTGAAGACGAAGTCCAGTCGATGCGAGAGGCTGGCGCCATAGCCAATACGGTTCTCCGAGAAGTGGCCGCGTTTGTTGAGCCCGGAAAGTCTACATTGGAACTCGATGAGTTCGCCGGATCGCGAATGGCCTTCTATGGCTGCAAGAGTGCCTTCTTGGGTTACCGGGATTATCCCTGTAATATCTGTATCTCTGTGAATGATGAAGTCGTTCACGGAATTGCGGGGCCTCGGCGATTGTTGTTTGGCGATATCGTAAGTCTGGATGTTGGTGTTCGTTACGGTGGTTTTGTGGGTGATAATGCCCTGACAGTGGCTGTTGGTGGCTGTGGGGTTGAAGATCAAGCTCTGCTGGATGTAACGGAACGCTCATTGATGCAGGGGATTAGCCAGGCGGTTGTTGGTAATCGGGTCTGTGATATTTCACGAGCTGTGCAAGCGTGCGTGGAAGAGAGCGGAATGACCGTAGTGAAAGAGTTTGTTGGGCACGGTGTGGGGCGTTCGGTCCATGAGGAACCCCAAGTGCCTAACTTCTATGAAGGGGGTAAATCCCCTAAGTTGAAGTCCGGTATGACTTTGGCGATTGAACCCATGGTGAATATGGGATCGCCGAAAGTTGAGGTGTTGAGTGATCGGTGGACAGTTGTGACTCGAGATGGGTTGCGTTCAGCTCACTTTGAGCACACAATTTTGGTAACCGATAGCGAGCCGGAGATTCTGACATGTCACGAGAACATGCCATCAACGTTGAAGGCGTGATCGTTGATTTGATGGCGAATCATCGTTGTCGGGTAAGAATGCCAAATGGGCACCACATTGTGGCGCATTTGGCGAGCCAGTTGCGGCTGGCGTTTGTGAAAATTGGAATTGGCGATCGTGTTAAAATTACAATGTCGCCATTTGACCTGTCGAAGGGCACGATTGTTGAACAATTAGCTAGTTGAATTTATGAAAGTTAGAGCGTCGGTTAAAAAATTATGCGAACACTGCCGGATCATTCGTCGAGAGGGCGTGATTCGAGTTGTTTGCTCGAACCCGCGTCACAAGCAGCGACAAGGCTAATCGAATTTAGAAAGAAGACTTATGCCGCGTATTTTGGGTGTCGACATTCCCGGTGAGAAGCGAATTGATATTTCGCTCCGTTATTTATATGGAATTGGCCCTGTGAACTCCATGGCTATCTTGGAGCATGCTGGGATTGAACCAAGCCTAAGGGCGAAGGATCTTACTGACGATCAAGTCAGCAAGATTGTTCATGCCATTCAGGATGGGCAGTATGTCATCGAAGGTGACTTGCGCCGGGAGATCGGGATGAACCTGAAGCGACTTCAGGCGACGAGATCGTATCGTGGATTCCGGCACATTCGTGGTTTACCTGTGAGGGGACAACGAACCTCGACCAATGCTAGAACCCGTAAAGGCCCTAAGAAGACTGTTGGTGTTCAACGAAATCCGAACGCTAAGTCTGGTATCCACTAGGAGATCGTAATTTGTGATTTGAAAATCTATGTCTGAAGACGCGAAAGAAAACCCAACGCCAGAAGCTGTTACTGAAACAGAGGCTTCTGCAACGCCTGCCGAGGCTCCTGAAGTAGCCAAAGCAGAAGCTCCTGCGAAGGAGAAGAAGGCTGTTAAAGAGAAAAAGTCCGCAGATAAGGCGGATGCGAAAGCGGGTGAAGGGAAGAAAGATGCCCCTGAATCTGCCGCAGCACCGACAGCGGCTGAGTTGTTGTCCACCGATACGGGACCGGCCAAAATTATTAAGGCTAAAGGCTCCAAGAATGTGAACGTTGGAGTTGCCACAATCCTGGCGACATTCAACAACACTTTGGTGACAATTAGTGATATGCAAGGGAACGTGATTTCTTGGTCAAGCGCTGGGAAAGTTGGTTTCAAGGGGTCTCGAAAGAGCACCGCCTTTGCCGCACAGCAGGTGTCTCAAGACGCTGCAAGGCGGGCCATGTCCCACGGGCTCAAAGAAGTTGAAGTCCGTGTGAAGGGGCCTGGTTCTGGCCGTGAATCAGCGATTCGTGCTCTTCAAGCAATTGGATTGGAGATTTCCTCGATTAAGGACGTCACTCCAGTTCCTCATAATGGGTGCCGTCCCCGTAAGAAACGACGAGTGTAAGGATTTAGATTATGGCTCGATACACAGGACCAAAGACTCGCATTAGTCGTCGATTCGGAATGCCCATTTTTGGGCCCTCCAAATACTTGGAACGCCGTAATTACTCTCCCGGGATGCATGGCCCGAAGAGTCGGCGGAAGCTGACGGATTATGCACTCCGTCTGGCCGAAAAGCAGAAATTCCGCTATTACTACGGTCTTCTGGAGAAGCAATTCCGCGCTGTCTATGAGAAGGCACGACGTCAGCGAGGCGTTACGGGTGAGACCATGCTTCAGATTCTTGAGACTCGTCTCGACAATATCGTTTATCAGTTAGGCTTGGCTACGAGTCGTCCTGCTGCAAGGCAAATGGTTGCCCACGGACATTTGAAAGTGAATGGTCATCGAGTGAACGTTCCTTCTTATGCTGTTCAAGTGAATGATACGATCGAGGTGAGGGATGCGAGTTCTTCGAAGCAATTGGCATCTAAGAACCTGGAAGGGTCTACTAGCCGGACTGTTCCAGAGTGGCTGAATTTGGATCGTGATCTCTTGAAAGGTGTCTTGACCCGTATTCCTACGCGGGATGAGATTCAACCAATCGCCAACGAACAGGTCGTTGTCGAATTTTACTCTCGTTAAGCCCAGCGAGCCTAAAGAAAAACCACGCAGTTATATGGATGTGCGCTAGAGGGTGAGGGTGCTCATCAGGTTAAAACTGCAAAACGTATTATACAATAGATGCCAGTAAGATTAGGTCGTTTCGAAATGCCGAAGCGGTTGACCAAAGATGAGTCAACTGCGGAGGATTGCTACGGGAAGTTTGTTGCCGAACCGTTTGAGACAGGGTATGGCCACACGATTGGAAATTCCATTCGGCGTGTTCTCCTGTCCTCCCTCGAAGGGGCAGCGATCACCTCCATCAAGATTGATGGGGCCATGCACGAATTTGCATCGGTTGATGGGGTTGTTGAGGATGTCACGGACATTATTCTGAATTTGAAGCAGGTCAAACTGAAGGCTCACACTCGTGATCCTCAAACAGTGCTGCTCTCGGTGAATAAGGAAGGCGCTGTGACGGCTGGAGACATTTCTGAAAACCAGAATGTTGAAGTTGTGAATCCTGCTCAATTGATCTGCACTCTCGACAAAAAGAAGAAATTCGAGATTGAGATGGAGATTAAGGTGGGACGTGGTTTTTGTCCTGGGGATGAAAACAAGAAACAGGACCAGGCTATCGGCGTGATTGCCATTGATTCTATCTTTTCGCCCGTCAGCCGCGTCAAGTACCATGTTGAGAGTGCTCGAGTTGGTCAGCGAACAGATTACGACCGATTGATTATCGAAATCTGGACAGATGGAAGAATGTCTCCTGATGATGCGTTGACGCAGGCATCGGCGATTCTTCAGAAACACTTAGACGTATTTGTTGGATACGATAAGAATGCGGTTGAGTTTGAAGAAGTTGAAGAGCAGAAGGACGACGAGAAATCGCGGATGCGGAAGCTCTTGAATATGAGCGTCAACGAGATCGAGCTAAGTGTTCGAGCGGCGAACTGTCTTAACAACGCGAATATCACGACGGTTGGGCAGCTAGCGATGAAATCTGAAGCGGAAATGTTGAAGTATCGTAACTTTGGCAAAAAATCGCTGAACGAAATTAAGGACAAATTACAGGGCCTTAATTTGACTCTCGGTATGAATATTGATGCGACGCTTTTGGAATCCGGGAAGGATGACGAGGCTAGCGTACTCGGTTAGAGGTTAGGGAAGGAAGATGAGACATCAGAAAAACACGGCTAAGCTTGGGCGTAATGGCAGTCATCGTAATGCGATGCTTGCGAATTTGGTTTGTAGCTTGATCAAGCACCGCCGAATCACCACAACTCTGGCGAAGGCCAAGGCAGCCCGACCGGTTGCAGAGAAAATGGTGACTCTCGGTAAGAAGGGTTCCATACACCATCGACGGTTGGCTGCAGCTCGATTGCACCAGGAGGATGCTGTTCGAATCCTGTTCAATGAGATTGCGCCGGAACACACGGAACGTCCTGGTGGATACACTCGTATCATTAAGCTTGGGACCCGTCGGGGTGATGCGGCTCAGACGGCAATCCTAGAGTGGGTTGAGGCTGGTGAAGGATCATCTAGCGCGGCGTCAACAAGCTCTGACTCAGGTAGTGCGACTTCTGACACAGCAGAAGAGTCGGCGGTAGAATCGACTCCTGAGACGAATGCACCCGCTGCTGAAGAAGCGTCCTCCGGTGAAAAGAAAGAATAGATCTCTCGATTCTTTTTCATTTTAGCTAAAGGTCCTACCGTTTGGTAGGGCCTTTTTTTGTGTGCGGATTTGATCTCCGAAGAGGATTTGGTCAATTATCTGTATCTGGTGAAAATGTCGTGAGCTTTTGTTGAGTGTGGCTCGCTTTTCTTTGGAGGAACTTTGTTTTTAACACGGTTTCTTTTTCAGGGCCGACACTCCTGGCCCTTTCATCCCTCCGCTCTAGCGGTTTCTCAAGCTGTGTTTAGAAGGAGAGCGCTTTTGGTAGATACGTTTTGTGCAGGGCAGTGTTCTTGTAAGTTTCTGTGAAGGAACGTGTTGGGGTGGTACGGTTGAGGTGGTTCATCAGAGTGGTCCTCTCGCTGATGAGATTGGCACGGATTCTGTGTCATGTCTTGTGCGATGCGAGAATGTGAAAACTATGATGATTGAGATGACAAAAAATCGGATGAGAAATTCGATCGGAAAGGGGCTGCTCGTGGCCTTTTTGTTACACGCTGGAAGGCTTTGTGCCGCGACAGTGATTCCAACCGTTACCTTTGACTCGGATTCCGTAGGCAGTCAGTCAGGAAATCCATATTTGGTTCATTCAACGATGGCTGACTGGCAGGTAGCGACAGATGCAATCTTGGATCCACTCCCGGCTGAAAATGTCTACCAAAGTACGCATGATCAGACAAACCTTCGAGTGGTCTTTCCGACTGTTTCGCTAGCCGTAGGAGAGTCCCTGCGGGTTAAAGTAGACTATCGGTACCTGGCTCAGCCCAACGATCCGGGAATCCAGCCTTTTAATTTTCTTCGTTTTGGTGCCTACGAGACACACTCGACGGCTACCTATACGGATGATCGGGGCTACTTGGCAGATGTAAGCTACTGGGAAAGTGCGGCATCCAGTGGCTCCGGTACGAAGGATGGGGACTATGCGGTTCGAAGAGAGGACAACGTTTGGGATGACTTTGATTTGGGCCCTCTCTTGGACAATGACACAAGTCCTGTGAATTGGACCCCGCCAGCGGTTCCAGAAACTGGGGATATTCGAACGCTCCAACAAGCGGATGGTTCGATGGCGACCTGGCCAAAAATGACGGACGAGGGAACCAGCGATGACCATGCAGCGGTCATTTGTATTACCAATAGTGGGAGTTACGTAGAGGTTTGTTTGTACCATGGATTTCCGGCCGTGATGGTTGGGCGGGCAGTGGACCGGTCCGCGAACCCGATTGTGACGTTTGACTCACTGTATCTGGAGAGTCCCTCTGATAACTCAGGATTCAATATTGATAATATTGGAATCCAACATTTGCCTCAGGGGATGGGCTGTTGCAGTGATTGTTTTGAGCTCGAGGATCTGACCTTAGGGGATTCTTATGTTGTCGGTGATACCTTCGTGATTCAGAACGCGAGTGGAACTGCAGCGCTTGATGTTGAAACTGTGCCGTTTGCGTGGGCTGATGGGACGGTGTTTTCAGGGGGCGTCGTGACGATTGAGAACGGTGGATTGGCGGGGCATGGAGGAAACGAATTTAATGTGAACAATGTTGGACTCCGTTTCAGCTCGAGTGCAGGGAGTGTTCCTGGGTTTTCGTTTCTGTTTGGTGAGTATGGAGGGAATTTGAATTTCTCAATCAACGGAGACTTTCGAAATTTCAATAATTTTCAGGATATCAATGGAAGTGTCATTGGGGGCGCCGTAGTCTTTGTTGTTGGTGGAAACGGCAATGACCAGGGACAATTGGCGGCCTTCGGAACGATCAACGGCTTTAGCGTGGGAGGGCAGGAATTGTATGTTGATCATATCTGTCCTGAATTGGATGATGTGGAAGACCATCCTGATGATCCTAACGATCCTAACGATCCTGATCATCCTGACGACGGCGACGGTCAATGGGGGCGCATCAGTGGCTACAAGTTTCAGGGGGGCGAAGAGGTTTCTAACAATCTCTATGGCCCTTTCGGTTTGGCATTCTCAGACTCGGGGATGCTCTATGTGGCCAATGAAGGTCGTGGTGGCGGAGGCTGGCATGTTTCCGCCGTTGATCCGGCCGGCGAGGTCGATACATTTGCGCTGGGATTCAACGGGCCTTCCGGGGTGGCTTTCAACTCCGTAGGAGAGCTTTATATCTCCGATGATACGAATCGGGTATTTCTTTTGGATCCGCTTGGTGGTGCTTCCGTGTTTGTTGACGAAACAGCCGGACTATCGAATCCTAATGCCATCGCTTTTGATTCCATGGACAATCTTTACGTCGTTAGCTCCGGTGGGTTTGTCTCCCGATTTCTTCCAGACGGAACCTTCGACAAGCTGTTGGCGGATGGATTGAGCAATCCAGAGAGTGTTGTTGTTGATGAGCTTGCTGGGATGCTGTTCGTTTCCGATGTGGATGGAAAGATTTGGCAGATGGAGATGAATCCAGTCTTGCCGAGCGTAGTGCCAGGAACCTTGTTTGCTGATACGGGAGCCTTTACTGAGGGTGGGCTAAGTCGAGATGCGGCGGGTAACTTTTATCTTTCCGCCTACAATGAGGGCAGTGTTTATCAGGTCACACCGAGTGGCGTGGTTACTGAAATCGCGACTGGGATTAGTCAGGCTCGGGGATCAACAATCGGACCTGACGGAAAACTTTATGTGACTTCCTACGATGGCGATGAGGTATATCGGATTGACCTGGGAACCTTTGTCGTGGAGTTTTTTGCTCCGACAGCTGTCCTGGGGATTCCGGCCGGGAGTGGTGGCGGTGGATTGCCTGGGTGGGTGATCTATCTGGATCAGAATCACAACGGCGTTTTGGATTCGGGGGAAGTCTCTACGGTGACGGACGGGAGTGGTTACTACGAGTTCTTGGGGCTTGTGCCGGATACTTATATCGTTGCAGAGGAAATGCTCCCGGGCTGGACCCAGATCGTTCCTGGAGCGCCTGACTACGATTACACGGTTGTGTTGGGGCCGGGAGACTATGCCTTTGGGATCGACTTTGTAAACGTTCCTGACGCTGATGACGCATGTCTCAGCTGGTATCGAGCGAACGACCCTGGTGCTGTGTCAGTTTTTGCGACGGCATCGGAGCAAGCGGCTGTTGATTTTGATCTAGCCATTTCCCTCGTTCCTGGTGTGCAGGGACTGATTGATTTCGAAGCGTTTGGGATTGGTGATTTTACGACGAAGATCTTGGATGCGAATGTTTCGGCAACACTCATGAATACGGGTGATTCGGTTGTCGGGAATCAGCCGGGCATTGCGGACCAAACGACGGCAAGTTCTGGCTTGGGATTCAATACGACGCCCGGAGGAGAAAAACACTTGCAAGTTCTGCCGCTGAACAATGGTCCTGATGGAGGAGTGGTCTTGAGTTTCAATCATCCAGCGAAAGCATTGGGCTTTTATCTTATTGGCCTAGAGGAAACCAAACGAGAGGTCTGGGCATTCATCGAGTTCGCTGACGGTTCTAGTCAGGCTGTGATGACCGAAGTGGGCTTGAATCCTGGTGGGGGGCTTCAATTCTTTGGTTTCGTTGCAGAAGAGTGCCCGATTAAGACCTTTAGTCTCGTCGAACTCTATGATGGCGACGTGGCTGGTGATCGAGATATTTTTGGAATTGATGACATCAGATATGTTGTCGACGATCGATATGCTGTCTCTGTACCCGATGAGCCTGTCGACGGGGATCATGGTAAAGAAGCATTCTTTCTTGATGGAGAAGCGCTTGGGCAAGGTGGGGCGGCTAACGGGAGCCCTGGATCGGATGATCCGCGGGGCTGGCCTTTTGGAGCGTTGGGGCCTAATGAACACACCCCTACACCATTCGATCCTTTTGACGCAGGGTTCGCGCACGGTGTTCCCCCTAGTCACGAAAGTGAAATGTCGCAATCGAGTGGACAGGGGCCGGATGGGGGAAACCCTGAGGTCGCTCGCCCGGTTGCCCCTGAGGCAAGAGAACCCGGAGGTTTAGAGCCCAAATCGAACGAGCTAGAGAAGCCTTCTGGGCCACCTCATCCTCAACTGCCTGAGGGGATAGAGGTGAAACCCATCGAGTTGGTCAATGGTCGTCCGGCCTTCGGAAAATCCATATCCGTGCTACCGTTGCTGGGTGACCCCCATCCTTCAGAGTCAAGGAAACTTCGGTCGGGACAATTTGGTGATCCGGGATTGAAAGAGCGTCGGGGCGCGCCTCAGCGAACAAAGACGCCTGCCTTTCATCAAGGGATCGTAAGGGAAGGGTTTCGCTAGCTATTGGCTTCGTTCTGATTCGTTGATAATTCAAAAATGCCCGGAGGGATGAATCTCTCCGGGCATTTTTTTGGTTTTTAGGACGTTTTCGACGAATCTAGTGAGATTCTCCCGAGGAGGCGTCCGGTCAATCATTTTTAGTAACCTTGGCTTTGATGCAACCGTCTTTGTTTTCATAGTATGGGCAAAGGTTTAGAAAAATGGAATATACTTGGGGGGCTACCCCTCGCGACCTTGGTATCCTGTCTTTGCGCTGTTATGGCAGGCAACGTCCAGGCAGGGGATTGGCGACAATTTCGTGGAGAAAACTCCAATGGTCGTGCCGATGATAGCGATGTTCCGGTTCGCTGGTCTGAATCCAAGAATCTACTTTGGCGTACCTTGATGCCAGGGCCTGGATCTTCGAGTCCAATCGTTACCGGTGAGAAAGTGTTCGTGACTTCTTACTCTGGTTACGGGGTTGATCCGGGAAATCCTGGTGAGATGAGCGATCTGGTCCGCCATTTGGTGTGCCTAGACCGTCGAAAAGGAACGGTTCTGTGGAAGCGCGAGATTCCAGCTCGCTTACCTGAGGATCCCTTTCGTGGCTATATTGGCGAACATGGTTACGCCAGTAGCACTCCAGTCACTGACGGAGAAAGGGTCTACGTCTTTTTTGGCAAGACTGGAGCGATTGCATTCGACCTTGCTGGGAATGAATTGTGGCAAGCGGATCTGGGACAGGAATCGAGTAATCGGCGTTGGGGATCAGCAGCAAGTCCGATTCTACATGAGAATCAACTCATTGTGAATGCCAGTGACGAAAGTCAGTCCATTCGAGCGCTGGACAAACTCACCGGTAAAGAGATCTGGCGGGCTGAAGCGGCCAGCTTAGAGCTGGCATACGGCACCGCTCAAATTGCATCGAGACCGACCGGAGGGGACGACCTGGTGCTTGCTGTACCGGGCGAGATTTGGGGCTTGAATGTTGAGACTGGAAAACTTCGTTGGTACGCAGAAACCGGGTTGTCGGGCAATATTTGCCCTTCTCTAACTTTGTCTGCAGGAGTTGCCTATGGCTTTGGCGGCTATCCAACGCAAGGCAGTTTTGCTGTTCGGCTTTCAGGAACGGGGGACGTGACGGACTCCCATGTCTTGTGGAAAAGCCGAGTAAGTTCTTATGTAGCGTCTCCGGTCCTCCACGAGGGGCATCTTTACTGGGTGAGTGACCGCGGTGATGCCATGTGTGCAAAGGCTAGTGATGGATCTCTGGTTTTTAGTGAACGACTCCCCCAATTGAGTGACGCGGGCCGAAAGCGCCCAGCTTATGCGTCTCTTGTTTATGCAAACGGGCGCTTCTATGCTGTGACTCGGTACAGCGGTACGTTTGTTTTCAAGGCCCATCCGAAATTTGATTTGCTTGCAACGAACAGTTTGAACGATTCAAGCCAGTTCAACGGGACCCCTGCTATTTCAGGGAACCAGATTTTTCTTCGGTCGGACAAATTTGTTTATGCCGTAGGATCGCATTAGAAAATGCGACGGTTACTGTTAGAAACCCTCAAATAAGAAAGAAAGAAATAGTTATGAAACTGTCTCTTATACACATCTGACGCTGCCGACGAGCGATCTAGTGTAG
>CAJXVR010000242.1 GCA_913061285.1 uncultured Verrucomicrobiota bacterium
ACTTAAGTTCTTCTGTGATCGCTTCGGAAACAATCCACCGATGTCCCAAAAGTTGTGGCACGGACTCGACCTCAACCCAGCTCGCCGGGGCCAACCGATCAGTCGACTCTATTCTCAAGATACCATCAGGACGTGGCCACGACAGCAATAGCTCGGAATCTTGCCTCATGAAAGTAAGCTGTCCAGGAAGATGAAAAACGGACGGATTATTCAATCCCGGTGTTGGCCCAGTCACAATCGCTCCACCTACCCAAAGCGCTCCTTCAAAGACCGCTAAACTCAATAGCCCCCTATTCCCTGGGCCACTACCTAATCCCGCCCACTGATCTCCATTCCACCAAGCTACTTTATTGAGCTCGGGATCATTCTCTGCTACCCCGATACGTCCAAACCTGCCGCCCACATAAAGGTCATCATTATTAACAACAAGCTTCGTTATCAGCCCAATTTTATGGGCAGGAAGCTCGCCGACATTTGCCCACTTCGTACCATTCCAAACGGCAATACCATCCGCTGCAACCTCTCCTGCATACCTGAATATTCCCCCAGCATATAGCTTCCCTTGATGAACTGCTAGATCTGCCACCTTGAAGGACGGGGGACCATTCTTAAGCTGTTGAAGGCCCTTACCTAACGCATGCCATTCTCTGCCATCCCACGCAGCGATGCTATTGGCAGTCAGTTCGCCAGCCTTATCAAAAGCTCCAGCAGCGTAAAGGAAACGCTTATTCGTAGCCAAGGCATTGATAGTAGCAGTTTCAACGATTTCAAAGTCCATTCCAGGGATCGGGAAGACATTCGGAGGGGAGCTTATTGGCTCCACTCTGGGACGGGTTACTCCAGATCCGACCGTCACCCACTGATTTCCGTTCCAACGGGCCACCCGCTGCACAGAAGTGTTCCCAGACATCGAGAACCCTCCTCCAGCATAAAGACTCCCTTTAAACCAAGCCAATGTCAGCACCTTGGAATTAAATCCCTCACCCATAGCGTGCCATTGCGTACCATCCCACATTGCTACATAGGCAGCCTCGGCATCACCTGCCCTTGTAAATGTTCCTCCGACATAAACTCTTCCTTCATGCGGTAGGATCGCCAGCACACCTGAAGTAACCTTATCACTTGAAACACCGCTCCCCAACGCTGTCCAATGAATACCATCCCAAACAGCAATTCCCTTTGCAGTTATTCCACCAATTCTCGAGAAAGATCCCCCTGCGAATAGTTGCCTTCCAGAGGACGCAAGGACATTAATTCCAGAATCTGCCTCTGGTGTTCCCTGTGTCGGATCCCAGTATTGTTCGAGAGACGCCGCCTGTGAAGAACTGCCATTCAGAGCAGTCCCAATGACCAGAAAAAGGCTAAGTCTCAACAAGCCAGTTACACTATCTGAATATTTAATCACAAACTTAGATTTTCGAGTATTAATAACTTTTCTTTCTTGCATATAAGACGGTTTGCAGGGGTAAATGACTTATAAAGTAATATTTATTATGACTACGTCTCATTTCAAGCATATTGGTACAGGAGTTATGTTGCTCGTGTTTATGAGCATTCATTGTGCCACTCACGGGCAAACGCCATCGCATAGATTAACTTTCGAAAATCGACAACCAGTGATTCGTGGTGTTGGGGAGTTATCATTAGAACGTCGGGCCGCTCTATCATTGCTTCAGGCAGATGTTCCTACTGTTAGGGTCAGTTTAAATCCCATCACAGAATCGCCAAAATTTGTGCGCGCCCATGCTGGGTTTATTCGACCAGCCACTGGTAATCCAGCGGAACGGGAACCCACCACATCCATCAGAGCTTTCATAGATGAGAATCGCTCCCTATTTGGGCACGGTTCAGATGTTTTGGCCAACGCCGAGCTGATGAAACAGTACGTAAGCGAAAGAGCCTTTACAACGATCACTGAAATGATTTCAACGGAATGGCGACAAACGCTCGATGAATTACCCATTTTTGGGGCCACCTTGGCCGGTCATGTTACGCCAACTGGAGACTTGATAACCTTGTCTAGTCAATTTGTCCCAAACCCAAGAGCAGCCTCTGCCGAAGTGTCACGAGGGACACGGATTACGTTCGAAACGGTTCCAATAGCCCCTCAAAGCGCGATCGCGTTAGCGGCTGCCGCTCTTGACGAAGAGCTTAGACCAAAAGAAATGCAGCTACTTGAGGCAAAGGCTATTGACCCTTTTTATCGAAAACGGTTTACAGGAGGAGGTATGGCGGAGCCATCACGTATTGAACTTGGCTGGATTCCGCTTTCCCGCAATGCACTTCGCCCATGCTGGCGTGTAACTCATTTTTCCATCGCTACCACGGAAATGTTCTTCACCTATATTGACGCAGGAACTGGAGAACTATACAAACGAGAAACTGGAACAGCTCACAACACTGCAACGTACAAAGTCTTTGGAGGCGATAGCCCAACTCCGGGAACACCCGGATTCAGCACGCCAACAACAGCGCAACCTGCTCAAGTATCCCAAATCACCAAGCCATACAGTTACTATTGGGTAAATGGCTCTACGACCGAGACATGGGGCAACAATGTAGACGCTCGCATATTTCTTCAGAACAATATCTCTGCCGTACCGGCGTGGAGTGAGCCAATTGATCCATTATTAATTCCTGGATTCTCTCGGCCTAACAGTCTGACATCGCATCCTACACTCGAGTTCAGCCATACTGCAAATCTCAGCCTGTCTCCCACCGCATCGGTTAATCGCGATGCTGCTGTGGTAAACGCATTTTTCTGGTCTAACTGGGTTCACGATCGACTCGTGGCGCTAGGTTTTAACGAGGCGGCAGGGAACTTCGAACAAGTTAATAGCTCCGGTCAGGGAACTGCGGGCGACGCGATGCTCGTAAATGTTCAGTATGGATATAACGGAGGATTTCGAAATCAGAACTTCAGCGACACAGACCCTCAAGATGGAGTAGGTCCTAATCGTATTCGACTCGCAATATTTGATGGACCTAATCCCGATCACGACACTGGGTTTGACAATGAAGTAATCATTCACGAGTACTGCCATGGGCTTTATCGTCGCTTAGTAGGAGCACTAGGGCTCGTTCAAAGCTTTGGCATGGATGAAGGTACGGCAGACTTCTTGGCGTTGTCCTTCCTTTCTTCCTCATCGGATCCTTTGCAAGGATCGAGTGCCGTTTACCCTGTGTTCGGATTCATGGCCAAGAATTTGTCTAGCGGTGGCCAAACGCTCGGACAAAATTATTATTATGGCGTTCGAGCCTACCCCACATCAACCTTGATGACTAAGAGCCCCGTAACGCTTAAGGACCTAGATTGGACTCAAGCGAATAGCTATACACAGATTCCACGAAGTCCCATTTACAGTGCTTACACTCAGCCGGGACAAGCCTACACTGCCGCGATCGATCTATGGCTATCTGTACTCTGGGAGGCTCATGCAAACCTGGTTGACCAACACTACTATAGTGAAGGCAGTTATCGCATGCGCCAACTGGTAGTCGACGCATTCAAACTAGTATCCCCAAATCCAACATTCTGCGAAATGCGTGATGCCATCATCAGTGCCGATTTCGCAAGGTTTGGAGCCGCAAGCAATTCTCAGTTGTGGGCTGCATTCTCAAAACGCGGCCTTGGCTACAGCGCGATCTGCCCCAATGCCAACTGGACAGATCCCGCCGATGATCTTCTATTTGGTTACGGGGTCTTTACAGAGGCGTTTGATGTGCCTTGATTCGATGTTCTGAGAGTTTCTCCTAGCTGGGGGACATCAAAGCCCCCTATCTAATGTGCTCTGCAACCGGGTGTGATTAAAAGTGCGGGGAAAATAGTTGCAGAAAAAGATTGTACTAATGCATTAGTAGGTGGCTTATTCTTGGGATGCGAAAGAAGAAAGGCAGCTTAAATTTCACGGATGAAGAACTCTCACTTGTAGAGCAGCTCCGTCGCCATCCTGAGCTACTTCAAAAGATCAAACCGATTTTGGACTTGGCTGAGAATACCGACGAAGGTTTCGATGCTAACGACATTGAGGATCGACTTATCAAGGAGGTCGACGCATTGGGAAACCAAGTGCTGGGTCAGTGGGCACAGAACCTCGAAGAGGAACAAGCCCTGGTGGAAGGGTCCAAGTATACGAAGTTTTAACAGCGCGAAAAAAAACGTTCTGGTGGTGGTCCCGGTTCGGGAAAATCAGCGTGACCGAGCGCATCTGGCGCACCCACACAGAAACCTATTTTCGTATCCTCCCCAAACGCCTTGGAGTCACACCTCGAGGACGTTCCCGGCGGCTGGAGCGGGCAATGAGTTGGCTCGGGGCCGATCATATTTTCCAAGCCGCTGCTGAAGCAGTGGAGGAGTTGCTAGGCTTGGGGATCCCTAAGAGCACTTTGAGGCAGGTGACTCTCAAGCACGCGGATGCCATCGGCAATGAGCAAAGTCAGCAAGAAGATCGTTCGTATCGCTCCAAGCCAGCAATCGGAGCCAAGCAACTGGTTGCCCAAACTGATGGAAGCATGGTCAGGATCGTGCCCTCTGGCTTGAAACGCAATACGAAACGACCACGGGAATGGCGGGAAATCCGCTTGGTCAGTGTTCAAGCCATGGGGACAGAGAAACCGGTCTATGCCGCCAGTATGGAATCGGTTGAACGGAGCGGCCGCCAGTGGGGACACTCAGCCCTTGAGGCAGGCATCGGGCTACAAAGCCAGGTTCACGTTGTTAGTGACGGAGCCCCCTGGATCGAAAAACAATCACAGGAAGTTTTTGGTTTCCAAGGCACTTACTTGGTGGATTTTTACCATGTTAGCCAATACTTGGGTGAGGCGAGCGAAGTGTGTCGACCGAAAAACCCCCGACAATGGCTTCGAACACAACAACGGCGGTTAAAAGTGGGACGGAAAGAGAAAGTATTTAAGGAACTGCGGGAGCATACCGAGGCGGAGAAGATTGCCGACGAGGAGGCGCCAGTAAGGGCGGCCCTGCTCTACCTAGAGAATCGCAAGGATCAATTACACTACAAAGAAGCATTGGATAGAGGGCTGCGCATCGGATCAGGGACCATAGAAAGTGGGCACAAACACGTGCTTCAGGTGCGTCTCAAAAAGGCTGGTGCAGCCTGGTTAGAAGAAAACGTTGAATCAATGGCGAGGCTTCGGACGGCAAAGGCAAATGAAGCGTGGGAATCCTATTGGAACCCAGGATCCACCAAAATCGCCGCCTGACCCTGCACCGCACTACTGATCACACCCTCCGTGCTCTGGACTCTGATAAAGGATTGCATACGGAATAGGGCCGTCTATAAACCCAGCATGTTTTTCTCGAAACGCTCCGAAATGGAACGGGAGCTCGAGCAAGGGATTGGCTTTGGCGATTGCTTCAGGATCACCTTCGGGATGTCCCGCCGCCGTCTCATCTTGCTCGTTTGCTGCTGGTCTCTTGTCGCGAGCGATCTGTGGGCTTGTTCGGTGCCTGTGTTTCGATATGCGCTCGAGCGCTGGGCTCCCGATACCTACAATGTCTTTGTTTTTCATGAAGGGCCTCTTTCGGAGGATCAGCAGGGCCTTGTCGATCGATTGAACTCCAATGGATCCTCCGCTTCTCAGGACTCTAATCTGTCCCTCACACGCATTGACGTATCCAAAACCGCCGAACCAGAAGCGTTAGCGCTCTGGGAAGCACAAGGAACAGAAAATCTTCCCTGGATGATGGTGTCCTTTCCGTGGAAACGCTTTGCCGCAGATTCCGTTTGGTCGGGGCCATTTACAGAATCTGCGGTGGAACGCTTGTTGGATTCGCCAGTGCGACGAGAGGTCGCTCGCCGGTTGTTGCGGGGCGATTCTGCGGTCTGGGTTCTCTTGGAGTGTGGTGATTCGGAGAAAGACAAGAAAGCCTTGGAGCGTTTGAATTCTCGTCTCAATCACTTGGAGTCTCGCTTGGAGCTACCGGTGTTGAATCCCGAAGACATCGAGGAAGGATTGATTACGATCGATGAAGATCAATTGAAAATTGCCTTTTCTTCGCTTCGGCTCTCACGGGAAGATCCTAAGGAGACTTTTTTTGTTCGGAACTTACTTGGAAGCGAGGACGATTTGGCGGGATTCGATGAACCGATTGCCTTTCCAATTTTCGGTCGTGGACGGGTTCTATATGGATTGATTGGCGAGGGGATCGCTTCCGATGTGATTGATGAGGCGAGTCTATTCCTGACGGGGGCTTGTTCGTGTGAGGTGAAGGAGCAGAATCCCGGGGTTGATCTGCTGATGTCGGTCGATTGGGATCGTTTGATCACCACGCAATATGAGATTGATCGCGAGCTTCCACCTTTGGCGGGATTTGTCGGGATGAACGAGCGCGCTTCCATGACTGCCCCGGAGGGGAATGTGGAAGCGTCGGGACCAGACGGCGTCACGCCTGATTTGACCGACAAGTTTCCGGTTTCATCTAGTCCAACCTCGTCGCAGGAAAAAGACGGTCTTGAGCCAGTTTTATTGAATACGGTGCTTATCTGTTCCGTCGTAGGTTTGGGAGCCCTTGGTGCGGGAATAGTCTTATTACGGAGACGCCCGAGAGTCGATTGATTGCTCGCCCAAACTCAACTCAGCAACTCTAGTCACGTGTGAGACTCTGGAAATTAATTCTTCGTGAGATTCTTCATCGAAAAGGCAATTTTGCCTTGGCACTGCTTGCGGTGACAGTAGCTGTCGGGTCGTTGATCGCGACCCTCACACTATTTCGGATTGATCAGGCGCGGACTACAAAGCTGCTCGCAGAAAAAGAGACCGCCGTGGAACGTGCTGGCGCTGACTTGGAAGATGCCATGCGTAAGATTACCAAGGGGCTAGGGTTCAACGTCGTGATTCTCCCACAGGATCAAGACCTGAACGAGATGCATCTCGAAGGGAGTCTTAGCAAAACAATGCCTGAGGAATATGTGTCCCGCTTGGCAAAGTCGGATATCGTCACCATCAATCACTTGCTGCCGACGGTCATGAAAAAGCTGACCTGGCCCGAGAAGGATATTCCGGTGGTGGTGTATGGAACTCGTGGGGAAGTGCCCTTTCAGCATCGGGACCCCAAGAAACCATTGCTGGATGCGGTGCCTCGAGGTGAAATGATTGTCGGGTTTGAGATCGCTGAGACGCTGGGGGTGCTTGAGGGACAGGCCGTTGTTCTAATGGGGGCTGAGTTTTCGATTGCCAAGATTCATGCTCAAAGGGGCACCATTGATGACAGTACGGTTTGGATCAATCTCAAGCAGGCTCAAGAACTGTTCGGAATGGAGAATTTGGTGCATGCCATTCAGGCCCTGGAGTGTCACTGCGTCGGGGATCGGATCACGGAGATCCGGAAGGAGATCGCAGGGATCTTGCCAGGGACCCAAGTCATCGAGCGGGGACAGCCTGCACTCGCTCGAGCTGAGGCGCGGAATACAGCGAAACAAACGGCTGAGATGGCCCTGAAACAAGAAAAGATCGCGCGCGCCGCTCTGCGGCAAGAGCGAGAGCGCTTAGCTGGGGTGATGATTCCTTTGATCTTGTTGGGGAGTGCGATGTGGATCGGCTTACTTGCGTTCATCAACGTCCGCCAACGGCGTGAAGAGATCGGGGTGCTGCGGGCCCTGGGCTACGGTTCGCGGCATATTTTTGGATTGTTTCTCGGGAAATCTCTTATGGTGGCTCTGTTTGGCACGGTGTTTGGTTGCCTGGCGGGTTGGGGCTTGGGACTGGGATTTGATGGAGGGAATCTGGTGAATAACGAGGGCTTGGCGTATTTTAGGGTGGCTTACTTTGGGGGAGGTCTCGTTCTGGCCTTGTTTCTCTCTGCAGTAGGTAGTTGGATTCCATCGGTTTTGGCGGTCCAGCAGGATCCTGCTTTAGTGCTGCAAGGGGACTAACGAGTGCTGAGTGCCTTCATGGGATGATTCCATTGCGCAATCCCCAGGTGGTTGCTATTTCTTTCTTGGCGCGAACGGCTTTCATGCGACGATTATTTTGTAGAATGTTGAAACGGAACGGTGGATGTTTGTTGGGGTGTTTCATTTCCTTGCTGAGCGCTGTCGCTGGGGATTGGCCGCAGTGGCGCTATGACGCGGGACGAAGTGCCAGTTCTCCGGAGCTATTGCCAGAGACGATGGGCTTGGTTTGGGAGCGCACGTTTCCGAAACGAGAGCAAGTCTGGGATGACCCGCTGAATCACGATCTGATGACCTACGATCGGATTCTTGAGCCGATCGTTGCCGATGGCCTAATGTTCGTGGGCTTCAACGATAGTGACAAGGTGCTCGCTCTCGATGTCCGCACCTGTGACGAAGTGTGGCGTTTTTATACTGACGGTCCCGTTCGCTTTGCTCCCGTCGCTCGGGCAGGGAAGGTCTATTTCGTCAGCGATGACGGCTTCCTTTACTGTGTTCATGCGAAGAATGGTCGCTTGGTTTGGAAGTTTCGGGGTGCGCCGGGGGATCTCAAGGTCATTGGGAATGAGCGAATGATCTCGGCGTGGCCCGCGCGAGGTGGGCCGGTGATCCGTGACGGCATCCTCTATTTTGCCGCGAGCATCTGGCCCTTCATGGGGACGTTTATTTACGCCTTGGATGCTGAAACCGGTGAGGTTGAGTGGGTGAATGACGGAACAAGTGCGCAATACATCAAGCAACCCCACAATGCTCCTTCCTTCGCCGGGGTTGCTCCTCAAGGAGCTTTCGTGGCCACTCAAGATTATTTGGTAGTCCCTGGAGGGAGATCTGTCCCGGCTGTTTTTGACCGCAGCTCTGGTGAATTCAAATACTTTCACCTCGCGGCTGGTGGGAAGGGCAACGGGGGTAGTTTCGTGGTGGCGAATGATCAGCAATTCTTTGCCCACACGCGGCAACGAGGGGTGCGTGCTTATGATTTGAAGGCGGGCAAACTAACAGACTTCCTTATCAACGAGCCAGTGCTCGATGGAGAAATCTTGTACGGAGCCAGTGACGCTCCGCTTCGTGAGGCGCGTCGCGTTCAAGCGGCTGATAAATTGGCTGCGGCCAAGAAAGCGAAGACGAAGGCTGAGACGAAACTAAAGAACGCCGTCACCGACGCGGAGAGGGAAAAAGCAACGAAGGTCCTAGCGAACGCGTCGGCGAAACTCGCGATGCGAGAACGGGATCATGAATCCGCAGAGCTATCCTGGCGGGAGGCATGGCAGGGGAACTTGATTCAGGCCTTTGATTCGAATAAGGAGTTGCTGTGGGAGTTTGAAGCCGATGCCTCAGGGGACTTGATCAAGGTTGGAAGCCGGCTCTACGCTGCTGGTGAATCGACTTTGTCGGCCATCGATCTTGATGGGGAGGTGGGATTTCCTTCGCTCGCGTGGTCTCTGCCGGTGAAGGGAACGATCCAGCGCTTGCTCGCAGCGGACGGTAAACTCTTTGCCGTGACCTTAGAAGGGGCGATCCTTGCCTTTGGCAATGGCGACACGGTGAAGCCTCCGACTGAAGCGCCATTTGATCTCGATGCTGAGATTGATTCAAAGTGGCCTTTGTACGAGGCCTTGATTGATCGCTTAGAGATAAAGGCTGGGTACGCGATTTGTTACGGGTTGGAGGATCGGCGGATAGTAGATCTCTTACTCCGTGAAACCGATTTCCACGTCATCGGAGTGGATTCTGATCCCGATCGAATTGACGATCTCCGACGCGAGTTTGACTTGGTCCAATCCAACTACGGCAGTCGGCTTTCCCTTCACCACGGAGATCCTCTTTCAATCAATGCGCCGCCATATTTTGCTAATCTCGTTGTCATGAGTGGTGAGATCGGGGACGCCGGAGAAGCTGAGGATTTATTAGAGGCAGCCTACAAGTCCGTCCGCCCCTACGGAGGGAATCTCTTGATTTCCGGTTCGGGGCATGAAATTGCGACGATTAGAGCGACGGCGGAGTCGATGTCCTTAGAGCAAGCATTGATTGATACCTTTTCACTGACGGTGGCCCGATCTCTTCCCGCCGATGCAGGCAAGCCCTTGAATCTGGACTCGTTCTTGCAGCTCACTCGGGAAGGGGCCCTTCCTGGGGCAGCCGATTGGACGCATCAGTACGGAGACATTGCCAATACAGTCAAATCGGATGATCAACGGGTGAAGCTTCCCTTGGGGCTCCTATGGTTCGGAGGAAGTTCAAACATGGATGTCCTGCCCAGGCATGGACATGGCCCGCCAGAACAAGTCGTTGGGGGAAGAACCATTATTGAGGGGATGGACAGTATCAGTGCCCGTGACGTGTATACTGGGCGAGTCATGTGGAAGCGAACGATCAAGACGCTTGATACTTATGGGATTTACTTTAATGAAACCTATGAAGACACGCCACTGAGTACCGCCTACAATCAGGGGCACATTCCAGGGGCCAATGGACGGGGATCAAACTTTGTTGCGACCGAGGACGCTGTCTACCTTGCTCTTGAAGACTATTGTGAGGTTCTGGACTCGAAGACCGGCGACACGATTAATCACATTCGCTTGCCGCTGAAAGAGGGGGGGGCGGTGCGTCCTCGTTGGGGATATATTGGGGTCTACGAAGATCTGCTCTTGGGGGGGCACGACTTCGCCCATTTTACAAAGAAAGCCGGTGTGAAGTGGAACAAAGAATATGCCCCGATCGAAGATCTCTCTGCCAGTGATGGGCTGGTGGCCTTTGATCGGCATTCAGGGAACGTTCGCTGGAAGGCCTCGCCACAGCACGGATTCATTCACAATGGCATCGTGGCCGGCAAGGGGCGGGTCTATTGTCTCGACAAACTTCCCGCGAGTGCCGAAGGAAAACTTAGGCGACGAGGAAGGCGAAGGCCGGACACTTATCGGATTGTTGCCTTTGACAGTGAGACTGGAAAACAGCTTTGGGAAGTCCGGGAAGAAATCTTTGGAACGTGGCTGGCCTATTCCGAAGAGCACGACGTTTTGCTCCAGGCGGGAGCCAGCGCGAAGGATCGGCTTTCGGACGAGGTCGGGAATGGGATGATTGCCTACCAGGGCCGAACCGGAGAAGTTCTCTGGAAAAATCTCGATCGCGCCTATAATGGTCCGTGCATTATTCACAATGAACTGATCTTTACTTCGGCGAACTCCTACGACGATTCTGCCGGAGCCTACAATCTCTTGGACGGGACACCGCACTGGATCGTGAATCCTGTTACGGGCGGGGAAGAACCTTGGTTGTTCACACGTGCCTATGGTTGTGCCACGCCAGTCGCCGGTGAACACATGATGACCTTTCGTTCCGGAGCGGCTGGCTACTATGATCTTGCCGGGCAAAGTGGCACGGGCAATCTCGGGGGCTTCCGTGCCAGCTGTACTTCAAACTTGGTCATCGCCAATGGTGTTCTAAATGCACCGGATTACACCCGCACTTGTACCTGTGCCTATCAGAACCAGACTTCATTGGCGTTGATTCATATGCCGGACGTGGAGATGTGGACTTTTAGCAGTCTTGGGGCCAAGGCAACGGAAGGGCAACACGTGAAGCAGGCCGGAATCAACTTCGGTGCACCGGGGGATCGTCGGGCGGATAACGGGACGCTCTGGCTTGATTTCCCAAGTCTCGGGGGAACATCCCCAGAAATCTCAGTGCTCACAGAGGGCGAGAACCTTCGCTATTTCCGCCATCATTCATCGCGGTTTCGAGGTGAGGGCCTACCATGGGTGGTTGCGTCGGGAATTGAGAACGTAGCAAGCGTGCAGGTAATGCCCTTGATGAAATCTACGGCGAAGACGACCGACTTGAAAACGACAACGGGAACGCCACTGAGCTCTCGGACGGTAGCAGAGCCCGCGCCGCGTTCGTATACGGTTCGGCTTCATTTCTCCGAGCCCGAGATACTAACAGCGGGATCCCGCCTTTTCGATGTCGCCTTGCAAGGCCGTCGCGTGTTGGAGAACTTTGATATCGTTAAGGAAGCCGGTGGCTATCGGCGTGCGTTGGTGAAGGAGTTTTCAGGCGTGTTGATTGAGGAAGCGCTTGATGTTCAATTCACGGGAAGCACCGAATCAGAGCTCGGGCCAATCTTGTCAGGGATCGAATTGGTCGGGGAATAGATCATGGAAATCGAGCACTCACGGTGGAGGCGTTCAGTTGCTGAATGGACGGCGAGTGGCTTCAGCGGGCTCTGATCTTTCAGTTGTGTCGGCAAATATGACGCCGATTTGAAGATGCTCCAGATGCCGGACCTGACGGCTTCGCAGCCAAATCTTCTAGACAGGTGTTTTGATCCGAACATAATCCGTGCGTGCTCGGACAATCGCTTCTCCATTACCAAATCACCGCCAAGCTCGGGCAAGGCGGGATGGGCGAAGTGTATCGAGCGACAGACAC
>CAJXVR010000243.1 GCA_913061285.1 uncultured Verrucomicrobiota bacterium
CAGCGTCAGATGTGTATAAGAGACAGCAGCGACATCGTCGATTCTTAGTCTGGCTCTTTTGCAAAACGATGAAACTCTCGAATTTAATTCTCGGCATCATCCTCGCCCTCGTCACCAGTGCCTCTGAGCATTCGAACGCCGGGCCACTACTCATTCAAGAGGACGATGTGATCGCTCTCCTGGGCGGCGAAAATATGATCCGCCTCCAAAGAGCAGGATACATCGAGGCTCAGCTTTCTCAGACCTTCAAAGACAACCATTTGCAATTCCGAGATCTTTCGTGGGAGGGAGACACAACAGCCGTTCAATCAACGATCGCAGAACGTTGGCGAGAGGAGAAATACGGAGATTGGCCATCCCAACTAAGCCACATCGGCGCAACAAGCGTCTGGGCGCAATACGGTAAAATCGAATCGCTTTCCGGCCTCGCCGGATTGAAAGCGTTTGCAGAAAGCTATGAAGCTCTCATCGCTCAGTGGAAAAACGTGGTCGATCGAATCACCTTGATCAGCCCCATCGCCTTCGAATCCCCGAATAGCCCGTTCCAGCCAGATTTGGCAGCAAAGAACAGCGATCTCGAAGTGTACGTTCAGGTCATCCAAACCCTTGCCACAAAACACCATCTTGGTTTCATCGACCTCTTTCACCCTAGCTTGGAGCAATACGAATCGGGGACTCGCTTCACAAAGAACGGCCTGCACCTTCTACCGGAGCACCAATCTCGTTTCGCCAACCTCTTCGTTCGCGCCGCAGGGCTCGCCGCTCAGCCTCTCTCAGAAGACCTGAGACAGGCTGTCATCGACAAACACAGGCTCTGGTTTGAATATTGGCGCCCGGCGAATTGGAAATGCCTCTTCGGCGACGACGGGGAGCGTATCTTCGGCGAAGCAGCCGGGATTTATCCTTCCTTCCGCGAAGAATGGCAGCGGTATCCAAAACTCATCACTCAAGCCGAAGCCCGCGTCCGCGATCTCTTGGACGGAACGCCATTACCCAATGCTACCAAGGTTTCACCGATTCTCACCGGATGGTCCAAGACCCGCCCCGCAAACGCGGACGCGAAAAAGGCACTCGCGGATTTTCAACTCCTTGAGGGTTTCGAAGTCAATCTCTTCGCCTCAGAAGCACACGGCATCATCAACCCCCTCGCAATGCGCTGGGACTCGAATGGGAATCTGTTCGTCGCCTGTACGACGGCCTATCCCCAGCACGAACCAGGAGAGATTCCCAATGATTTCATCGTCATCGTGAAAGACTCGGACGGCGACGGCATCAGTGACTACAGTAAGGTTTTTGCCGAGGGACTCAACATCCCCACCGGAATAGAAATCGCACCCAACGGCCTATTCGTTGGTCAAGGGACCCAGCTGCTCCTTCTGAAGGATACCGACGGGGATGATGTTGCTGACCAGCGAGACGTTCTTCTCAGTGGCTTTGGAAACGGCGATACCCATCAAACATCGAATTCGTTTGTCTGGAGTCCCGGCGGCCAACTCTATTGGTGTCAAGGTGATGGCATCGAGTCCCGAGTCGAAACCCCTTGGGGAGTTTCCCGATTGTTCCAAGCCGGCGTCTTTCGGCTCCGTCCGGATCGTATGCAACTCGAAGGGCTGCTCGATGATTTTATGGGCCCTGGAAATCCCTGGGGTATTGTTTTCAACGATTGGGGACAACCCATTGTCATCGACGGGGCCGGAGGGATCACCTACCTAGGCCCCGCACTACTCCCCACGCCACATCGGCTTCGACTCCCAACCATTGGACGTCCCGGCGGCTACTGCGGCATCGATATCGCATCACACCCAAGCCTCCCAGTAAGCATGCAGGGAGATTATTTGATCGGAGACTACAAACCGAACGCTGTCAGCCGATTCGCCCTTGAGCGAAAAGGAGCCAGCTACAAGGTAATCTGGAAAGAGGCCCTGATCCGTTCCAAAGACGAATATTTTCGCCCGGTCGACGTGAAGACAGGTCCCGATGGGGCGGTTTACGTCTGTGACTGGTTCAACACCGTCATCTGCCATCAAGACGATTCCTACCGCCATACAGCCAGGGACAAAGGGCACGGCCGCATCTGGAGAGTTGCCGCAAAAACCTCGAAGGCACCTTCGCGGCCGAAACTCGCGCACGATTCCATCCCAGACCTCATCGCCAATCTCGCGTCCAAGGACCGCTGGCTAAGAGAGCAATCCAAACGACAACTTGTCACTCGCGATCGAGCCCAAGTGATTGATGAGTTGAGGCGCTGGACCCGTGCGATTCCATCCCGATCGACGGCAACGGAGTTCCAGCTCCTTCAATCTCTAATGCTTTATGAGACACTTGAACAAGTGGACGAACCAATCCTTAAGCGATGCCTCAAGGCAAAAGATGCCCGCGTCCGCGCTTATGCCGCAAGAACCGTCGGGCGATGGCACGATCGACTCCCAAACCCAATCGATCTCCTTTCTCCCCTGACACGCGATTCTGACTCTCAAGTACGGATGGAAACCATCCTATCCTGCGGCAACATCCCCTCAGCGGCCGCCATCAAAGTGGCAGCAAGAGTCAAACGACTCCCGAGTGATCAGTGGATTGACTATGCCTTCACCCAGACCGTGCGATACCTTGAACCCTATTGGGTGCCAGCCCTTTCTTCGGGAACAATCGAGTTTGGAAACAACAACCCCGACCTTCTTCATGTCATCCGAGCTTCTCGCTCAAAACAACTCGCCAATACCGTTCGCGAGATTGCTACTAAGAAAGATATCAACCTCAAGAACCAGAACGCTGCGCGGCAAGTTCTCGCCGCTACCGGAAGCGACGAAGATCTCGACTTTCTGGTCAACCCCAAGAACTTTTTCCAAGCAAGCCGTTACAATTCCTCAGCTCACCGAAGCGTCCTCCGGAGCATCATCGAAGCACAACGATCACGTCCCGAAGGCCTTAATATCGGACACTTTGAACAACTCCTATCAGAGCGATCAACAACCTTAAAAATTAGCGCCATCCAGCTGGCTTCCCTATGGGAGCTTCAGTCCCTCCATCCGCAGGTCGCCAAGTTGACAGCGAAATCCAATCCAAGCCTCCCGCTGCGCATAGCAGCGATCCGAAGCCTCCCTCATCTTCAACCGGAGCCCAAGGGCGCAGATCTGCAAACCGTTGCGCAGTCTGAAGAGCCCGAACGGGTCCGAAGCGCCGCCGTTGAAGCTCTCGTCGAAATTGACACGGCACAAGCCGCTGCTGTCGTAGCTCATCGGCTCACCAACGAGAAGGACTTCAAAATCAACAGCACGCTCCTAAGCGCGTTCCTCTCACGACGCACCGGAGCTCACTCCCTGGCGAGAGCGATCAGTCGCTCAAGCCTCTCAAAGAAGAAATCTCAGGTCCTACTCGACCAGATCGTCGTGCTAGGCTGTTCGAATCCTGAACTCACTCAAGTGCTACGCGATCTCGCTGGATACTCGTCCGTCGTTCCAGGCTACAGCGAAACCTTTATTACCGACCTAGCCAAGGAGGTTCAGGAATCCGGCGATCCTCATTCAGGTGAGAGTGTCTTTCGGTCGACAGCTGCCAATTGCTATTCCTGTCATCGAATCGCCGGCGTGGGTCAGGAGCTCGGTCCTGATCTGAGCAACGCCGGTACTGGCATCCCCATTCGGCGCCTGATTGAAGAGGTCATCTGGCCAACACGTCATATCAAAGAAGGCTATGCCTTGACCCAGATCACAACAAAGACAGGAGCGATCATCCAGGGCTATGAACGCAGAGAGCGCGATCAGGGCGATCACATCATCCTCGAGGAATTCGGAACCAAGGAACGTATCCGTATCGGATCGAAAGACATCCACACGAAAGAAACAATTGGAACCATCATGCCTCCCACTGCCGTTTCGCTACTAACCCGCCCTCAGCTCAGGGATCTTATTCGTTTCCTCACGGAGATTGGCGGACAGGGAGAATTCGCGATTCGGGATCGCTTCATCAGGCACTGGGAAGTCGAGTCTGGATCAAACGATTCCGAGGCGAACTGGCTTCCTCTCACAAGCCGAGTCCCTGGACATCTCAATCTTTCGGACATCAACGAGACAAGAGAAGGAAACCCGCGAATGAGAATTCGAACGAAACTGACCATCGAAGGCAAGGAAGCGCAGAACCTACATCTCAACGATGGAACGGGCCTTGAGATCTGGATCGATGGAAAGCAGTATTCGCCCACTCAGAGCCGAACACTTTCTGTGCCCGCGGGTCGACACACACTTCAGATTCAAATACAGGAAAACATTCGGCGTGACATTCCCATCTCAGCCCGATGGAAAGATTAGAGAAATGGTTGTTCCCTTCTGATCTAATCGCTAAGGACCGAGGGATAATTCTTTGTCACGGCTGAATCACGCGATACATCCATGAACCCTGCGCTAATGCGTCAGTGAAACTCACAGATCCCTGCCCTGCCTCGACCTCTAGTGCTGCAACTGTTTCCCATACGAGTCTGCCTTTCCCTAGAGCTCGCTGAATATGCAATGATCCCGGTCTGACGCCCCGAATCTCGAATTGAATTCGCTTCTCTCGAATCGCCCAGTCCGCCAACACAAGCTCCGCCAGTTCTCGAACGCCCGGCGTGCCTCCTTGGACCAAGCTAGCTACCCAGTGTTGGGCTTGGTTCTGCTCCCCTGAACCACCGCGAAACTCCAAAGAATATCCCTCCCCATCCGCCGCTGACTCCCAATCCCCTCGATCCTCATAACTCACCTTGGTGATCAAGCGCCCGTGCGCATCTTCGACGACAATCGTCTCTCCACGATTGGAAAGGCTCCCTTGATACTCACCCAATACGCTCCCTTCCAAGCCGGGGTATCGTTCCTGAAAGGCCGCGAGATTTCTCACTATCAGAACCGATTCATCCTTCGCAATCGATCTCGAAGGCATCTCAAACTCGATACCGCCAAGAATTCGAATACCAGTCAAGTCTGCGGCCGAGTTCCCTGTGGACTGAATCTCGATGAATTCAAAATCATCCTCGACCCAAGCACTTCCAAGCGAGGGTTCCGCTGGATGGTACATGATTTCCGAGACGAGCAGTTTCGGCACCTCGCCAACAAGATAGACTCCGCGAAACGGAGAACTCCAAAGGATTTCCCGACGTTCCTCCACCCGTGCTCGAGCAGTCAAAACTAGCGTCTGCTCAACCACAATCGTTTCACCACTCTCTGCAAGCAAGGCCGATTGAGCAATATTCCCCCCCGGCAGCCGAGGATCAGAACCATCCGTCGTAAAATACGTCTCAGTGCCGTTCCCACCGAAGGTGATTGTCGTTCCCGCGTCAACGACGCCGGGAATTACGCTTGGAACAGGACGGTCAACAAACTCGCTATCAAACCAATTCAGTCGCTGCCGAACCCAGGATTTGAGCTGGCTAATCTCCCGTCTCCATCCCGGAGTTCCATTGACCAAATTCCAGCGGTCAAAGTTTCGTTCTTGGGCTTCCTCCAGCTCGACAGCCATTGAATCAATGATTCCCATCAGGTTCTCCTCAGTCATCTGATCCTCACGCCACATTTGCCAACGATCCGTATAGGTCTGTCGGAAGTCTGGGACCTGAAAGAGACTCCCCCACCAGCTAAAGTTGTAAACACTACTTCGCCCGTTCGGATTGGCGGCCCGCCCATCATCGTCGGGGCCCAGGGTTCGATCGAAATCCCAGATCGGTCCCATTGTTAATTTTCCATTTCTGGGAATATGCATGTAGGTACTCAGACGTAAGCCATCGGGGTTTTTGCTGAATTCGTTCAACATATGAAAATCCGAGAACGATTCAGTATCGATGTATCGCGGGTAGCCACGAACTGGATCCGTTGGAGTCCGTCCCCGCAACGCTCTATCAAAAGCATCCAAATGATTCCGAAGAAAACTCAACTGGCTCGAAGTTCGATTTTCCTCTTTGGGATAAACATGGGCAAGTGATTGGCGCCCCCCAGTAAATCCAGAGTCACCAGGGTCGAGTCGGTCAATCTTGAGAATATACCCGCCCGAAACTTCAGGACGTTGCGTGTGTTTTGTCAGAAGTTTCTCGACCGGTAATCGATCGGCACCCCGCTTGATCTTCTCCATCAAGACATAAACGCCAACGTAACTGGCCTGAGAAAGATCTCGCCCACGACGGGAATTGACGTACACCTCACAGAACCGAGTTCGCACAGCATACATCCCCATCTGATTGCTTAGTTCATACATGAATGCATTGCGAATGAGTGCACGATCAAAGTTGTAAGGAGCATAAAGAATCCAATCAGACTCAGACGGCATTCCTAACACTTCTCGATCTAAGTCTTCTCCGTAGGCATCATGAAACTCCACATTATAAGCCCTCTTGGGTCTGCCTTCAGTACTTGAGCCTCGAATCTTAATCACAGCTTCTTCGCTCAGAACCGGCTCCTGAGTAAGAAGCGTTCGCCCCGTTTCGCTTCGATCGTAGACTTGAATCAAAGCCTGCGTAGGTGACGCCGCAGATACACCTCCATCCATGGTATCCACCAGTACCACGGGAAGGTCCGAGCTAAACGAGTGAACGCTCGTATCGCCGATGAGAAAGTGCCAACTGGCAAGTTCGCCAGCCTCCTCAGAACCTGAGTAGGCCCGTGCACGTAGGATCGTAGCCGATTCGATCGCAATCAAATCTTCATAGACAGGCGAATCGTGATCAGGGATCGTTCCGTCCAAGGTGTAGCGGACAACCGCATCTTCAGCGGGAACCGAAAGTTGAACTTCGAGCGCATTGGCGTAGACACCTGACGGCGACGACGCCTGAGGCGGAGGGAGAACGTTGAAAGCTCCCCCAATATTTGGCAGCCCTGGCGTCGGCTGCTGAAAATACACAGCTTCACCCAGCTTAGAATCATCCAATCGAATCACTTCCCCGCGAAGAGACAATAGAAAGTCTCGATCGGTTGCTCGAGCGTTCAGCAGGTGGACAGCAATGACATTGGCTCCAGATCGCAGGCCATCCTCTCTTCCTAGAACGAGGGGGACTTCCTTGAGAACGTCCTCCGTATCCCTCGGTCGCGATGCTCTCGACCGATAATCGATCCTCGACGGAGCATTCATTCGGTATCTCTCACGGCCGTTCAGATAAAGAACAAGGCCATCATCAAAGCGCATCCGAAGCAACAGGATATCCTGAGGCATCACACCTTCAATTCGGTAACGAGCGTACACCGTAGAACCCTCCCCTAACACCGAGTCAGAAAAGTCCGTGTCAATAAACGGCGTAAGAATGGGAGGATTGGAATGCTCATACCCTAAGGAGCCGACCCCACTTATCCACCCCTCATCATCAAATCCCAATCGTCTCCAGGCCTCATGATCTTCGTCCGGATCGGGAACGTGAAAACGGACCGCACTGGTACGGTCAATACCAGGAGTGGCAATCGTAGCCATTGAAGGCCCGAATGAATAGCCGTCAAGCTGGCGGGGAAACTCTGAGGGAAAACTGGAAACTACGGCGCCTTGAGCGTCGCGCAATTGGAGAAACTCTCCTGATCGTCTTAGCTTGAAACTCGTGTGCAACTCGCCACGAGGATCCCGGCAATCTTTTCCAGATGCAAAGACGATCAGGAACTCACTGGGAGCGAGAGAAACACTCGGAAAGACCCAGGCCTCTTCCCCATTTTCCTGATCGCTCAAAGACCATCCCGCAAGATCAACGGTCTCCTTGCCCGTATTGAACAACTCAATCCAATCGGAACGATCCGAATCCACATCCAAGAGCGAATTCCCGTCAGCAGCCATTATCTCACTAATCGCAACCGAGGCCTCAACCCGATCAAGCCCCACAAGACACACTGTAAGAGATACAATGATACCAGCATTCTGTCGCCACCCGGATCTAAGCCATTCCATATTTCGGCGACGAGCCTAGCGCGGCGCGGCCCCTTCCTCAACCTTTTCAACAAAAGCTCAGCGGCCCTATTCCGATAAGCTGTCGAGAGCAGCTACTCTTTCTCAGTGGACGGATTGACTCGATTCCCAGCAGGGTCAATCACAATGGCGGAAACAAACACCAAAACGACAGTTTTCTCCTCTTCCGTTTTCTCACGACGAAACATACGCCCAATCAAGGGAATATCTCCAAGCAGAGGAACCTTGTCCTTAATTTTCCTTATACTCGTCGCCTCCATTCCACGCATGACAACGGCTTGACCATCCAAGAGTCTCACGCTCGCCTTAGCTTCGCGTTCTCGAAACCGTGGCAGTGGCAAGGTTTGAAAGACCTTCTTTCCGTCAACGACAATGCCTGCAGCGCTTGGCCCTGGATCATCGTAACCAAGGAACTCTCGCATCTTGAATTCCACATCTAATTCCATCTCCTTCATATTCGAGTGAACGCGGGGAAGCACTCGAATCGTTGGTCCCAGGTCAACTGATTCAGTAAAATAAGGGACGTCATCAGTGGGATTTGCATCACTCGAAATCGTCTCAGAGCTATCAATAGTCAAATCTTGATTCTCAACAGAATCTCGTGGAATCACTACAGTTTGTTGCTCTAACATGGAGAGCTCACTTGGTCTTCCAGATAAGGTCGTCACACTGGGCGCACTTAACACATCAAAACCGTCCCGCCTCCCAAACTCTTTTATCAAGGTCGCGTAATCTCTTTCAGACAAAATCAAATGACTCTCTTGGGTTAAAGTTTCGATATCGGCATCCGATCTCGTCGTTCTGCCACTAAAAAGATCAGCAGCAACCACAGCGGAGACCTCTGCAAGCTTCAAAGATATGACAACCTGCGGTTGCACTTCAGAAAACAACGCAATCATCTCCTCGATAGCCTGAATCTCAGTCTCTAATCCGCGAGCCAGGAGCATACCAATATCGTCATTGTAAAAGACCGTCGACTCAGACTTATCGTTGAGATTGCCTAGTTCCATCGCTACAGAAACACCCGCCTGTCGGAACAGACGCCGAAATAGCATTTGTCGCTCGAAACTACTTCGCTCAGCATCCGGATCCTCCCCGAGGAGCTCACAAACTGCTGCGATCGCGCGCTCTGGGTCTACCCGATATCGGCGCATCAAATATTTTGGACTGGGACTATCGGTTTTCTTAACAGCCGGATCTATAGAACGATTCCCCAAAACTTCAATCTCAACCGAGCCTTTATCGATCACTGGCGGGGCATTCAAGACTTCCTCCTCCTTGAGTTCTGAAGGCAGCTCGGATACCACGACAGCCAACTCACCTTTAGCTTCATGTGCTCCTTGATCCGATCGGCGCACTGGTTCTGCCACCGGCTCTCGATCCAACATTACCTCTCCGATCGGCGTCACCGCTGACAGCTCAGGAAAGATCAATCTCGAGAACAAGACATAGAACGCTGTCAGGAATACAAGTGTGCTCGAAGACAAAGCCCATCGTTTTGACGCACTTGACTCGTCGATAGAACCGCTCTGTAACAACCGCTCCACTCGTCGGCCAAGGGCTGAGTGGAAAGCGGCCCCATTTTGAAAGAGCACAGCGAGACGATGACGAGCCCAGGCTCTACGCCCAAACTTCACCAGGCACGCCGCGAGCGATTCGGGTTTGAAGTCAGCCTTCACAGCCTGAGAGTCGGCGGCATATTCACCGATGATATTCAACTCTCTTCGCGCCCACCAAACCGATGGATGCCACCATAAGGCCCAGGCCACGAGATCCACCAAGGGTTGCCAAACATTATCCCCGTTTTTCAAGTGCCCTAGTTCATGAGCGAGCACGAGTGCTGACTCTTCTCTCGAAAACTCCGAAACCAATTCGGCCGGAACTAGGATTGTCGGATAGAGAGTTCCGAACGCAAAGGGCCCAAGCGTCCCTGAGCTTATCTTCAAACGAAAGCGACCACGAAACCCCATCCGCCCGACCGTTTCAGCCAGGCATTCATTGACGGCCCGATCAACAGCAATACTCCGCCGGGCAACATAGACAGCAAGCCCAAGCCGGATCACGAACCAATAGAACAAACCGAAGACAAAGCCACCTAGGATGATTCCCCCTGGGATCCAAGTCCGCGTATGCTGCCATTGAGTCTTCGAAGCAAGCACAGGAAGATCTGCCGGTGCGACCGAGACCTCCTCAAAAGGAACCGGTTCCCGATCGCCCTGCACCTGACTCACAATCGTCCAGGCTCCACCAGTCACATCTGCGGATTTCCACAGCACACCAAGATTTCGAAAGGCTCCAAACGTTTCCCCAACCGATACGATCAAAAGAACTAGAAAGGCGCCGCGCCAGACCGCCTGGCGAGCCGTAGAGGCACGCACCTGACTCGCCAGAAGGCGGGCCACGACTGGAACAAAAAAGCCTAGCAGCAAGAGGGTTCCAAGCCACACTGCCCAATCCATATAAGTCGGTGCATTCATACTATTGCTTCCCCTTAGATCGTTTGCTCTTTCGAACTAGTTTTTCAAGTCGATCAAGCTCCTCCTCACTCACATCGCGGGTCGAAAGAAAGTGACTCACCAAGCTCGATAATCGCCCCTCAAAAAGGCGTTCGACCAAATCATCTGCCATATTCTTTGAGACGGACGACTCCTCGTAAGCTGCCTCATAGATGAAGGTGCGGCCCTCACTGAGATGTCGCACCAAGCCACGGGACTCCATCTTCCGTAGCATCGTTGCAACCGTCGTATAGGCGAGCGCCTTAGCCCCGTCGAGATCCTGCTGAACCTCACTCACTGTAGCACGCCCCCTTGCCCACAACACTTTCATGATCTTTAACTGAAGGTCACCCAACTTACGCGGTCCCACACAATCTGTTTCCATAATCTACTACTTTGGTAATACTACCTAGGTAGTATAGTCAATAAAAAACCTTCCTTTGTGCAAGGAGACTTAGAAACAGCAGGCTCGCGGACGGAAACAATTAGCCTGAACAAATGGATCAAGGTGAGAAGCAGGAACGGGAAGCCATTCTAGTCCGCGGACCCGGGATTAGAATGGAAAGGCGATTTCCTGAAAAGTGGAACGAGCGCCAGGCCTCCAGTTCATGCGCCCGCAGCTACAGCACAATTCATGGAGGGTGTTTCCATCCTCTGGAACGCTCACCTCACCTATTCCTTCAGGTATAGGTTTCGCTAACTTGTTGAACAACCAAGGGAGAACCTGCGATCCGAAAACGCTAAGACCTTTGCAGCCCTTCAGACAAAGAATCATTTTCTCCTTGAATGTTGCTCAATACTTCTTGCAAACGTTCAATATCCAGCGGCTTGCTAATGAAGGCATCCATTCCAGCTTCCAAACACCGCTCTCGATCCTCGTTCCGAGCGGCTGCAGTAAGCGCCACGATCATTGCAGACGAGTGGTTTGGCAGTTTACGAATCCTCATCGTCGTCTCATAACCATCCAAACGTGGCATCTGGCAGTCCATCAGAATCACATCATAGTCCGTCGTTTCAATCACATCCAAAAGCGCCTGCCCGTCATCAACAAGAACAGGTCGATGCCCAAGGCGTTTCAGTTGCGCCGAGATCACACGACGGTTCACGGCACTATCCTCAGCTACCAACACATTTAGAGGACGTTGAAGTCCCACTTTGAGTTTATCGCCAATCGGCGCGCGTTTTTCTACCGTTGGCTCACTTGGCACAAAAACCTCCCGTAGTTCACCCGCTCGGATGGGGTGACGAATAACCGGCAAGCTACAATCTTTTTGGTCTTCTCCGGCCACATCAAAGCGACGTTGAAGCGCAAAGAATTGTACTCGGCACCCACAAATCGCCTCCGTTTGTAGGAGGGCACTCAGTTCATTTTCTTCTCCGAGCAATTGATAGGGAACAATACAAGCGAGCTGAGTTCGCCCGCTGGCCAGACGCTGGATGACGTCTGACAAGCTCCCGTCCAAACGAGCCTGTTCCACCAGAAAACCAAGATCTTCAAGGTATTTCTCGAGCGAACGGTCCACGTCACCTTCATCTTCGACCAACAATGCAACATCGTCCTTGCCACAAAAAGGAGCCGACAGCACCTCTCCTGTTTCCCCTGTAGTCAAGGGCAATTCAAAGACAAAGGTCGATCCCCGGTCACGTTCACTTTCAACCCGAAGAACCCCATTCATTGCCTTGACCAATTGTTGACAAATGGCCAACCCCAAACCTGTTCCTCCAAATCGGCGAGTCGTCGATGCATCCGCCTGAGCGAACGGCTGAAAGATTTTTTCCAACTGTTCAGAACTCATCCCGATCCCTGTATCAGAAACTTCAACCTTTAACCGAGGCCCATCGCCGTCGAGCAGAGAAACCTGAAGATCGATACCGCCTTCCTTCGTGAACCTGTCTCTTATACACATCTCCGAGCCCACGAGACCTCTCTACATCTC
>CAJXVR010000244.1 GCA_913061285.1 uncultured Verrucomicrobiota bacterium
ATCGCTCGTCGGCAGCGTCAGATGTGTATAAGAGACAGACTTTGGATTCTCCCTCAGAATCTCAGCCATGATCTCCCGGTTTTCTGGAGCGGCAGCCGCCATGTCGACCCCAGCCTTCCAAGTCATGAAACGGTCGCGGGCTTCCTCCAACTGCCGCATTGCCTTAAGGCTTGCGACATTGACCGTTGTTTCCGGTTCCACGCGAATTTTGAAAGTCTGCTTTTCGAGAATCGCGGCTCGGCGTTGGAACACTTCGTCAACCGCCGTCCGCCCGAGTTTGAGATATTGTTCGAACTGATCACTGGAGATGAATTGGGAAGCACCCACTGTGTCAAAACCACCGACACCGCCATCACTTGGGAGATTGGAAACATCGAGATTCACCCCGGTCAGCTGCTTGATCGAATTGCGGTATTCTCGACGGTTTAGTCGACGCATGGTGATCTTCCCGCCGCTGTCGGAAAGCGACTGACGGGCTACAACCATGGTTTGGGCAAGGGCATCGAGAAAATCCGCCTTCGCTGCACTGTTCGGTTGACGCTTGTTCTCCGGCGGCATCTCACCAGAGTTCATCGCGTTGAGGACTTTCTGCCACGACTCCGCTTGCTCGATCGTGGAGATGTGGAAAGGCAGGGTTTCTAGATCGAGTTTCCCCTTCTGAGTATCCGTGTCGTGACAGTCGAAGCAGTAGTTCTCTAGCAGAGCGAGGTGTTTTTGAGGAACGTGTGCCAAGGGGGCGGCAGAGGTAGTGTACGAAGCCAAGGCAATCAGGCAGAGGAATGGGGGCAAAGGAATACGGATTTTGAAGCTCAAAAATAGAAATAAGATTCCTCTGTCCTCATTTTTCCTTCTAGTCGTATCATTACTGCTATGTCTGTCACATTGGAAATTGAAATTCGTCCTACCAGTCGCGCCGTGTTCGCCGAGGTAGACGCTGTGGTCATGAGGTGTGCGTATGCTGCGCAAAATCATTTTGGACGTTTGTGCGAAGAGGCGGTTTATGAAAACGACGTCAAAGCTCGGTTGCGAGCGATGGGCTTCAAAGATGTCCATACCCAGGTCCGGTTGCAGTTGTCGTATCAGGGTTTTGAGAAAGCATACCGTTTGGATCTGGTCGTAAACGGAGTCTTGTATGATTTGAAGGCAACGGACTCATTGATCCCAGAACATGACGCTCAAGCGCTTCACTATGTTACTTCGTTGGGATTAAACCGGGTGAAGTTGATTAACTTTGGCAGTCCAAGGGTTGAGGGTAAGTTGCATGCTGCTCCGTTCGCCGAGAACGACCGCAGGCAGGTCACCATAAACCGTTGCCGGTGGCAACCCCAATCCGAAGCCTGTAACAGGCTGGCACATTGGTTTGAGGGATTGGTTCGAAGCATTGGAGGTTTCTTGAGATCTGAGGTTTACGAGGAAGCCCTCGTTTGGTTTTGCGGAGGCGTCGACTGTTGTATTCAGCGGCTCCCCCTGAGCCGCGATGATATCGTCCTCGGAAGACATGCCTGCCGACTTCATAGCGATGACTGCGCCTTCTTGGTCACGGCTTTCAAACCAGGACAAGGACGGGAGAATTATCGTCAACAACTGCAATTGCTTGTCAACGCACTTCCAATACGGGCGGTGCAATGGATCAATGTTCATCATCTCGACGTTTCATTCATTACGGTCCAAGCGAACGAGGCAGATAGGCAAAGGAATGGAGGCACAGGAACAGCCCTCTAGATTTATCTCGCGAAATAATTTCTTTGCCCTCATTCCTCTGCCTGATTCGTTTTCATCCCTGTAATCGCGTCAGCACCCCCGAACTGTCTCCGTGACGCTCGACCTGAATCCCCATTCCATGCAGCATCGTTAGCCATACATTGCAAAGTGGCGTATCCTTTGGCAGGACAAGGTGCTGACCAAGTTTCAAACTAGCTCCACCGCCACTCAGGATTGTGGGACAGTTATCGAGGTAGTGAATGCTACTGATGTTCGATCCAAAGGCCAAGCCCACGTGATCGAAGAGACTGGAACCATCGGCTTCTTTCGTAGCCTTGAGCTTGTCAATCAACCCAGCCAGCAAGGCACTATGTGCCTTGTCCCGAGCTTGGGACGCTTGCATGCGTCCCCCTGGGGAGTAGTGGCTTACGTTGTGTGCGCTCAAGGAGACATCCATACTCTGCAACAACGATTGACCGGGCATACGAAAGGTCATCACCCGCGTGCTGTCCGTCTGCAGGGCAGCTACGATCAGATCATACATAACCTTGATCTCATCCCTCCCCTTCAGACCGGGCGCTGGCTTCACCAGGGGCGCCTTGGCCTTGGGAATGTCGAGCCAATCTTCGTCCTTGCCTAGGCGGGTTTCGATATCGCGAATGCCCTGAAAATATTCATCTAACTTGTCATTGTCAGTCTTGGTCAGACCACGCTGCACTCGCTTCGCCTCCGTCAGCACAGCATCCAACACGCTCCGTTTCTCGGCGAGAGCCGCCTGCCGTTGCTCCAGCGGGAGATCTTCGGCAGAGAAGAGTTTGTGAAACACCTGCAGCGGATCATTGAATCCAGCGACAGGTTTCCCACGCTGGTCCCAAGCCAAAGACAAACCCGGACCGTGCCCCGAGGCCTTGCTATCACTGCTGTTGAGTTGCATCGAGGAGAACCGGGTTTCTTGCCCCAGTCGCCGCGCCACGACCTGATCGACGGAAATGCTATTGGCCATGTTCTGACCTGGAACGGAATACCGATTCGCCCCCGTCAACCAAAACGTACTGCCCCAATGCGCCTCGTTGCTATACTGGTTTGAGCACCCCTGCACCACGGTGAAATCCGACTTGTGTCGCGCCAGCGGCTTTAAGCCGGGTGACAGTTCATAGTCGAAGCCGATGTCTTTGGGATCGGGATACCAAGTCTCTTTTGTTACCCCAAAACCGAAGCCAAGGAATACGGCGCGTTTGGGCGGAGCGGGAGGCACAGTGGCTGCAGCCGAAGCAAAGCGGCGAAAGCCCATGGATTCGAGCGCCGGAAGCGCAATCAGAGCACCAGTTCCACGTAAAAAATGCCGACGATTCAATTGGGATTTCATGACTTATGAGGCATGCCCATTTTCTTAGGGCCACAACTTCTAGTTGCTCGGTAAGAATGCTCGAGCAGCCGCAGCCAAGCTTCATGGGAGCGCTGTCTCCGTTTGGACAATGCACTATCGCGGATCTTCACCATCTTTCAACGCGCATTCTCTAGATTCGCGAATATCGCCTTCATCCGTTTCTCAATGGTTACAGCGACCACACTATCCTCTTTCTGCCAAAAATACAATTCGCCCCTGACCGACGCTCACAATAACGACTCACCATAAATCTGTCACCCTTGGGTAGGTGCGACTCCCCTCGGCCGCAGTATGTTATCCCGTTTCACTGAGTTCATCGCGATCGCAATTCCCGGTCTATGTGAGCACTCCATTGACAATCAACGACTTACACGAGATTACAAAAACGTGCACAACCACCCCACAATGACCGACCAAGAGGAGGACTCGTTTTCAGAGTCGGAACCCGCAGCTTGATCGCGCTCCTATGCCACTGATATCGCCCCATTCTCAGATGCTTGCGAACGTCCAGCGGTGCCATCTATTCTGTCGCTCATGAATTTGATCCAAGTCCGGTATCTCCACTGCCTTGTCATCATTCTGCACGCTTCGCCCCTTAGCTGCGCCAGCGTCGAAGCGCAGCCATCATCAACGCGTTATTCGATCGATGTCGAAAGATACCGGTTCGGAACCAACCCTGCCGTCGAGAATCCCGACTTCTATCCGATTCCTCAGAATAGAGTAGACCGCGAAACCTACCTGCAGCAGATCGACGCCTACAACCCTGAAGCGATTGCAGAGAATCCGAATCGCGGCATGGCTGGACCACAAGCTCTGATGCCCGTTCTCGCCAAGTATTTGCAAACGGGAGACACCCAATGGAGCGACGCCTGCATTGCCATGTTGAAAGCATTTCACGAGGAATTACTCCGGCAAGTGGCCGACAAGAATTGGTTTTGGCAGTTCGAACATCCCGCTGCCTTGATCCCCATTTACCGAAAGCATCTCATAGCCGGTGGAGCCATGAACGCGGACGCACCATGGTTTCGTGAGATGTGGTTGACCTACTGCCGAAACCTCCACGTATGGGATAGCGAACCTGTTGAGTGGCGAGGCGGATGCCATCGATCCATGCCCGAAGGATACGCGAAGGGACGAGCAGCCGCTTGGTATCCAGATATTCCCGAGGCGGCAGAATGGAAACGATACTCCAACCTTGTGTTTGGTGATTTCTGGCGGGCGAAGGATGCTCCCCAGAATGATACCGGCTATATGATGGGACCACTCATCATTTTAATCTGCGGTGGCGATCAATGGACCGGAGACGATCGAGTGTTCAACGATCCGGGAATGAAACGACTTTGGGAACGCCTCCTCGTTGAAATCTCCCCGGACGGCTTAATCAATCCCTACGGTCCCAATGGAGGCTGGAACAGCACAGCTGATTATCGAATCGCCATGCTCGAGCGCTTAGCCACCAAGACCGGCGATGGACGGTATCGTTTTGGAGCTCAAAAGCTCTTCAACTATCTGCGCTATCAGCAACGTGATCCGAATAGCCAAAACCTCAACTCAGCAGCCCCGTGGTTGATCTCACTCGCCTCCATTTGGGCAAACGATCGCATCGAATCAATCGAGCCGACCAGTGGCTCGATTTGGAATAAACGAGGTGAAGCCATCCGGATCCCTCATACGGACAAGCAACTGACAGACAGGCTTCTCGGCAATGCTGATTTCCGTGAGAACCGAGGTCATATTTGCTGTAGCTGGTATATGACGGGCAAAGAATGGCCAGACAAACTGATCCTGCGCAGCGGCTGGAATCCAGGAGATTTCTTCGGACTGATCGAACTTCACCCAACTAGCTTTCCCGCGAATCCGGGAGGCATCATGGGATTGAATCGCTGGGGCGCACCCTTCACTCAAATTGTCACCAGCAAAGGGGCGTCCGTTGAAAACCGACTTCTTATCGAGGATGTGAACCAACAGGTGAAGCGACGTTATCATCCTGACAAACTACGAATCGATGAATTCTGGAGAAGCGGCTCCATGCCGGATATCCGGTCCGAGATGACTTACTTTGAGGACACACCCCAAGCCACCTACGCCCGCGTACGCGTGCAGAACATGGACGGTCTGCCCGTGGTCTATGAACGGGAGTTTGTCTTCGCCAAGAACCGCTTTCTGGCCACACGGGAAATTGTCACCTTTGAGGAAAGCTTCAAAGCACGCTTGGCCCCGTTGTGGAACACCCACAACGTCGGCCCGCAAATCGGCAGTCACTGGGCCAATACGTTTATCCATCAACCCGTAGCCAACAATGGCACCCGCAGCATGAAGAGCCCTCCCCTAGATCTTCTGGTGTGGTTTGCCCCTCGCAAAGATTGCGAGCTGAAGGTAATCGATCGACTCATCGATGATCCCAGGGCGGAAGCCTGTCCTAACCAAGTCCGCTACCAGTGGGAAGGCACCCCGGCAATCGGTGAACAACTGGTTTTCACACAAGTTTACTTTCCGCACTCGCCCTATCGGGCCAGAGCGACCTCCAACAATCCTAACCCCAATGCACGGGCAGCGTATGCCAATGAATTGCAGGCGACCGCCCACGCTTCCGGCATTCAAATCCTCAAGGATTCACCTGAAGTTTCCGTACTGCGTCTTGAACTCGCCCCTGGTCAAGTGGAATGGGTTGTTTTCAATCCGGAAATGAAACCCCGTCAGATTGAAAACCTACAATCAGTATCTCCCTTTCTATACCGATCGACTCCGCGGCAGGAGTGAATGGTTCGATGTGTCGCAGTTTTCAATGTCGAACGCCACAGCTAACCAAACGTCCAGGAAATTCAGGAGCGGGCGTCATTTCGACACTCTTGCTTCTTGTGCGGACTCCACAGGCTACAAGTGAGCTGTATGAATTTGAACTCGCCAGGGCGTGAGAGAATCCGGAATATCCAAGAGCCATGAGACTCAATCGAAAGAAGTATATTATTTTTCTCGGTTTGTTCTGGGGCTGTCATGCTTTTGCAGACCAGGCAGGCCGTCGCTACGCAGAGAATGAACTTCACGCTCTTCCGGCGATCGAGATCACGGTCGGACTTGAGAATGCGGAAATTGTCGGCTCTGATAATCGGGCGCTGCAAGCTGCAGTAGACTATGTCGGCAACCTCGGAGGCGGAACGGTAAAAATCGGTCCCGGAGAATTCCTCATGCGGGATTCCTTGCACTTGCGCAGTCGGGTTACGGTTCGAGGCACGCCAGGCCAGACCGTCCTCAAGAAGGATGTCGAGTACAGAACCTTTCTGACAGCTGACGGAGATTTCGGCGAGGCGGCAATCACAATTGAGAATCCCAAAGGTTTCTCCATTGGCGGCGGAGTCTATGTCGCTTCCAAGACCCAGCGCAATTTCCATGGAGTCTGTGCAACCATCCTTAATAACAAAGCCAACTACTTTACTCTCACCCGTCCGATGAACGCGGACATCATGGTCGCGGATGGCGGATTCGCAGCCACCATTTTTCCGGTCATTAGCGGCTACGAAATACAGGATGCCCGGGTCGAACACCTGATTGTGGATGGAAATAGAAAGCACAACCCCACCAAAGTCGATGGCTGCCGAACAGCAGGCATCTATCTCTACCGAGGCGATCATTGTTTGATCACCGATTGCGTGGTCATCAACTATCAGGGTGATGGGATCAGTTTCCAACAATCCAACGACGTCGAGGTCAATCGATGCGTTGTGGAACAATGTTCCGGGTTCGGCTTACATCCAGGGAGCGGCTCCCAGAGGCCAAAGGTGATCCATTGTCGCGCCATCAAAAACGATGAAGATGGCTTTTTCTTTTGTTGGCGCGTACGCGGTGGCGTTGCCGAAGGAAACTGGCTTGAGAACAATGGCGGCTACGGCATGTCCATAGGACACAAGGACAGCGACAACCTTGTCAGACTGAACACGATCATCGGAAATCGACAAGGAGGTGTTTACTGGCGATCAGAAACGGAGCCAATGGCCGCTCACCGGATTACTTTCGAGGAAAACACCTTACGCGACAATCAAGGCTGGGGACTCTTTGTGGACGGAGTGACCAGCGGAACAGTGATTCGACGAAACATCATCGAAGATACCGGAAGCGGGCGGCAAAGCACCGGAATACGCATCGGAAACAAAACGGACGATGTCACACTTAAGGACAACACGATCAAAGCAGCAAAGCGTGTCCTAGATGAGCGTCCGTCTCATTAGTGAATCAAATGCTTCCTTTTCCAATTTCCATGGCCATGAAGCGCAATATCAGCATCGCTACTCTATCGGTTACCGGATGCACGTTCATCCACGCTCTACTTTGTTCTAGCCAGACGACCGCGCAAACACTTGACGACTGGGAACAGGTCGAGCGAGTTGGGCCTCCCACATTTCACGCCCCTCCGATCGAACGCTACCGATACGGATCCCCTGACACCAATAATCCTGGTTACTATCCCATCCCGAAATCTCCGGTCACCCGGAAAACCTATATGCGTTGGATCGAGGACAGCGAGATGCTCGAGTACGCCAAACAACCAAGGCTGGGCTCGGGCGGCCCAACGCTCTTACTTCCGACTCTGGCAAAGTATGTTCAAACAGGGAATACCTTCTGGGGTGAAGCCTGTATTGTGATGCTCAAAGATTTTCATGCCGCTCTCCAGCGAGAAGTTAAAGAAAAGGGTTGGACCGAACAATTCGCCGAACCACCGGCATTCCTCCCCCTCTATCGCAAACATCTCATGGACGGAGGGTTGATGGCGCCAGAGTCATCCTGGTTTCGCGAACTCTGGCTTTACTACTGTCGGCATCTTCACGTTTGGAATTCTAAACCCATCGAATGGCGGGGCCCCTGTCATCGATCGATGCCCGAAGCTCTCGCTAAGGGTTTGGCCGCTAAGTGGTATCCCGATATTCCGGAGGCAGCTCACTGGAAAAAGTATTCGGAGCAGGTCTGGGATGATTTTTGGAGAGTCAAAGATCTGTTCCAAAATGACACGGGTTACTTTCAGGACGCCACCCGCGCCTACGCTTTCGCCAGTTCAGAATGGTTCGGAGACAATCGTTTCCTGGCCGATCCCGGGATGCAACCGGTCTGGCAACGTCTGATGGCCGAAATCACACCCGACGGCGCCATTAATCCCTACGGTCCCAATGGAGGTTGGAATAGTACCGCCGCTTTGCGGGTCGGTCTTCTTGAGCGAGTTGCCACAGCGACCCAAAATGGCTCTTACCGTTTCGCCGCGCATAAAGCCATGAACCACCTAAATTACCAATTCGGCCCAACATTGAAGGATGGATACCTCCGGAATCAGGAAACCGCTCCCTACATCGTCCTTGCCTGGCTCACCGCAGACGATGATCTTGAGGCTCAGGCACCGCATGCCGGAGGCCTCGTCACCCATCGTCGCGAGTACGCACGCATTCCTCATCGGGACAAAAACATCGTGGGCCGGTTCCTGCCGGACCTGGATCCTGATCCCGAAAGAGCAAATCTGTGTTGCAATCAGGCCTTCACGAACAGAACGGTCACCGACAAACTGGTGCTGCGTAGCGGATGGAATCCAGGCGACTTCTTTGTGCTCGTGGATCTTGTCCCCACAAGTTTCCCTTTCAATGCAGGCGGAATCCTGGGCATGAATCGGTGGGGAGCTCCGTTCACTCAAGTAGTGACCTCGAAGGGCGACATTCCGGAGAATCGACTGGCGATCGTCGACCGATCCAGCGCCGCCCCGCGCCGTCTCCTTTCTGATCCGGATAGAATCAGCGAAGATTGGAAGAGGGGTAAGATGCCGGATATCCAAACGACTGTTCCCTATTTCAAAGACTCCAAAGAGACCACCTATGCACGAGTGGAAATCCAGAACCCGGAAGGTCTCCCGGTGAAGGTCGTCCAGGAATATGTGTTCGTTAAGAATCGATTTCTCGTCCGTCGCGAAACCGTCCAATTTGAGGAATCCTTTCCGGCACAAATCCAATCCCTATGGAACACACAGAATATCGGCCCTCAAATCGGTAACCACTGGGCCAACACATACATGACCGCCCCCGTCGCATCAAATGGCAAGATCAACATGCTCACCCCGCCAGCCGATCTGCTGGTTTGGTTCGCTCCCCAACCCGAATGGCGTCTTCAAGTTGTGGATCGAACGGTGGAAGATCCTCGAACCCAGGTTACTCCCGGTCAACTCCGTTATGTTTGGGAAGGCACCCCCACCAAGGGTGAGCGTCGACATGTCACCCAGGTTTACTACCCACATGGCGCCACGAGATTTCGAGCCACGTCGGTCGAACCCGGCGCGCGCGGTGTCTATGACGGAGGTCATATCGCAGCGACGGCAGGAGCCGCCGGAATACGCGTCATTCAGGATAGCCCGGATCTTACGGTCCTTCGAGTTGAGCTCGAAGCTGATCACATTGAATGGATCGTGTTTAATCCATCCGGCAAGGCGGTCGAAGTCGCTGGTCACAACACAGTGAATCCGCTCCTATATACCCGAGACTCACTAAACTGAGAGATTTGGAATCCGTAGAACAGAAGCGGAGGTAGCGCAATCCATTGCCGACAACCAAGATCGATCTCTGGCTCATCGCGAGAACGACACTCAGCCCAAGCTCACTTTTTATTGGGATCGGTGTTGTTTAAGAACTCCTCGATGTTCGTATAACCATCACCGTCGGCGTCCGAAGCACTCGACCATGATAGATCGTGGTTCGGATTGAATCTCCGTTCCCAAGCATCCGGCATGCCGTCAGCATCCGAATCGACCGGCGCAGGCGCCGAATTGAGCACCGGCCAGCCACCGACATCGGATTGAGTAGAAACAATCCCATCCCCAAACGTGGCCTGACCGGAGCGGACCTCTCGAATGATTCGCTGATCATGAGAATCTCTCTTCGGAAGCACCGCTCCGGCCTGGTCCAATACCTTCTTATAAGCAAGCTCCGGCGTATCCGTAAGAACGGGTGCAAATTGAACGGGACGTTCCACTAAGACAGAATCCACCCTCCGCTCACGATCATCAATCGTTACCAATTCCTTCCCTCGTTTGATGCCCAAATGGGTTTCCAACAAGTTCCCATCAACGTGCCACTTACCAAAACTTCCCGTATCGAGGCACTGCATCTTGACAACACTCTGAAGCTCACGGGACGCGGGTCCCGCCTTGTAGTAGTTGTTGACTACATTGATGCTCTCCGGCCGTCCATCGAGTCGTCGCTTTTGCCAGTTAAAAATGACGTTGTTGCGGAAATCAAGATTGATTGTTGGATTGCTCGTCTCTCCCGCAATGCTCGGATTTCGCCCAGCATTGTTGGCGAAAAGATTGTGATGGTATGAAGAGTTCATTCCCCCCAATGAAGCTGCAAACCCATGACCATTCCGCAGCGGCGAATCATGGAGCGCCTCCGATATGAGACACCATTGAATGGTGATATTCTTCGACCCATGGTAGGTATTGACCCCTTCATCCAAAGTCCAACTCACTGAGCAATGATCGACCATGACGCTCTCGGCGTTTGAGACATCAATCCCATCCATCAGTTTTCCTGCTTCATCCCCTAGCCGAACACGAAGAAATCGAACCACGGCATCATCCGCCGAAATGTTCAGCGGAAATCTCTTGAGACAGATCCCATCGCCAGCCGCCGTTTGACCTGCGATGGTGATACGTGGATTGAGAATACGTAGTGTCGATTGCAACTCAATTGTCCCGGAAACCCAAAAAACAACAATTCTGGGCCCTTCCGCTTCAACCGCAGCTCGAAGACTTCCGGGCCCACTATCATTCAGGTTGCTTACAAACAAAACCTGCCCGCCACGGCCGCCAAGTGCAAAGCGGCCGTAACCCTCCGCTCCAGGAAACGCAATCTGCTGGGCTCGAGCAAAAACTGTCGCAGACAGTAGGACAGAGAAGATTAGAATCGATACAATCCGTTTCATGATAAACGTCATTGAACAAACGTGGTGGACGAGCCCCGAGCTCACCGGTCGGAAAGACTAACTGCTGCGATCAATTCTTCCACCCAAAAACGAAGGATCGAAATCGCTAGGAAGCTCTCAACACCAAAAACCACTCAATGCCAAAGCTTTCCGCCACGAGGGTTCGATTTCCTTCAGCCGCACGCTGCCTCCCTAAAATAGCTGTGGCATCTTGCCTCAGATGCCCCTACGAACAGAAGCGAGCCCCTTCAGACACTTCTCGCGCTTGGCGAAGTCTTACTTTCCTGCTAAGGATTGCTTATCCAATGAAATACCGCACGATTTTACTCCTCCTCGCTTGCCTCTGTGGCTTTTCGCGCACCCAAGCTGCCGATTCAAAACCGAATATCGTGCTCATATTTCTGGATGATGTCGGCTACGGCGATCTCGGATGCTATGGCAGTCGGGTCAACAAGACTCCAGAAATCGATCGTCTCGCCAAAGAGGGGCAACGATGGACGTCGTTTTATGCCGCTGGACCTTGGTGCACCCCAAGTCGCTACAGCATGATGACCGGCTGTCATCCCGTCATCGCCAAAGAAGGTTACAGTCTGAGGAAATCAACCAAAGTGACTATGCCAACAATGCTCCGAAAACAAGGCTACGCCACGGCTTTGATTGGCAAGTGGCATTTAGGTGATTTGAGGGACCCACTCAATGGGAAAGGCCAGCCGCTTGATCATGGCTTTGACTATTACTACGGCACTCCAGCAAGTAATGACATCCCCCGCCCGCTCGATGGCCGGGTCCAAAACTACGCCGTCTTTTCAACCTGCGACAAATTCACCTTTCCAACCCCCTTGATCCGGAACCGAGAGATCATTGAGATGCCTGCCAATCAAGAACTCTTTACCCAACGCTATACCAAAGAGTCCCTTCAATTCATTCAGAAGAATCAAAACCAGCCCTTCTTCCTCTACCTCGCTCACAACATGGCACACGCACCCGTATTCGCGTCCAAGGATTTTCAAGGAAAAAGCATTGGGGGACGCTACGGTGATACGATCGAAGAACTCGACTGGTCCGTCGGACAAATCATGAAGACCCTTCGCCGGCTACGCTTGGAAGACAACACCCTGGTCATCGTCACCAGTGACAATGGCCCGTGGTCCGTGTTCCGAGATCATGCCGGAACGGCTTTCCCGCTCAGAGGTGAAAAGCATTCCTGGTTTGAAGGAGGGCAACGCGTTCCCACCATTGTCCTGTCTCTTATACACATCTCCGAGCCCACGAGACCTCTCTACATCTCG
>CAJXVR010000245.1 GCA_913061285.1 uncultured Verrucomicrobiota bacterium
TCGTCGGCAGCGTCAGATGTGTATAAGAGACAGTCTCTCAGGGCGGCATGGGCATCATCTATCGAGCCCAGCAAATTGATACCGATCGTGAAGTCGCTCTCAAGATGATCCGAAACGGGCTCTTCGCGACAGAAATCGATATCGCTCGCTTTCACCTCGAAGTACGCACCGTTTCGAGACTCCACCATCCACATATTGTTCCCGTCTTCGATCTTGGCGAATGGCAATCCCTTCCCTACTACACAATGCAATTCATCACGGGAAAACCTCTCAGCGAACTCTTGAAGCACACCCACTTTTCCGTCACCGAAGCTGTCAATCTGACAATAAAGATTGCCGAGGCAATTCATTCTGCCCACCAAGCCGGTGTGATTCATCGGGACCTCAAGCCCGGCAACATTCTTCTGGATGAAGAGAGAACGCCTTACGTCACCGACTTCGGCTTGGCACGGGACGAAACTACGGACTCCTCAATAACCGTCACTGGTCAGATCCTTGGCACACCGAGCTACCTACCGCCAGAACAAGCAGAATACCAAGAAGAACTCGTCGGCGTACGATCCGATGTCTATAGCCTCGGCGCGATCCTCTACCACCTCCTCTGCGGCAAGCCTCCCTTTGAAGCCCGGAGCTCTTTCGAAACGATCCAACTCGTCAAAGGGAAGGAGGCGGTGAGCCCGAAGAAACATGCCCCTAAGCTTGCTGACGATCTCGCAACGATCTCGCTCAAATGCCTGGAGAAGCCCCCAAGAGAACGCTATTCATCGGCGCAGGCTTTGGCCGATGACCTAAAGCGATGGCAATCAGGCTTTCCCATCAGCGCTCGACGAGTCAGGGCTTCTGAACGCAGCCTCAAGTGGGCTCGTCGACAACCCCTGGTCGCCTCCTTACTCGTTCTGATTTTTCTGACCGTAGCTATCGCGACCGGTGCCGTCTGGGGGCAGTGGAGGAAGGCTCTCAAAGCTCAAGCAAAGGAGGCCTTGCAACGAGAACGAGCAGAAACAGCACTCGAAGAAAAATCGAATCAACTCAACGATGTCTACTTGGATCGCTCCGAAGATCTCCAACGCCAAGGTCGAGCGAACCTATCCCTCGCGCAGCTGGCCCAGATACTCCGTAGCGACCCCAACCATCGTTCGGCCGCATGGGCCCTTGCTGACCGGGCTCGCTCAAAGCTCATTCAGTCCCCACGGCTGATCAAACTTGAGCAGGCTACGTCTCTCTCCGTTGCAACCTTCCTTGACAATGGGAAAACAATCATGGCCGCGAATCGCGATGGCCAAGCAGGCTATTGGAGTTCTGAATCAGGGCAACTTCGCTCCAGACTCTTCTCCCACGACAGCAACGTCCTCGACATGATTCACTCTCAGGATAGCGCTGTCACTGTTACCGCGACGGAATCAGGCACAGTTCGGCTCTGGAATAATGACACCGGCACACTCAGGTACGCTCCATTTCATCATAAGAATCCCGCAAAAGAGATCCTATTGACCAAAGACACCCGGACCCTCGTCGTCAAAACCCGATCGCGACGGGTCCACCTTTGGGACCTTGCCTCGCATTCTAGGATTGGGCCCGTCATCGTTCACCGAGCCGCTATCCAAGCCCTCGAGCTGAGCCCCGACGAAACCATGCTTCTTACCGGGAGTCACGACGGACGCCTTTGTCTCTGGGAATTACGAACCGGCGATCTAATCGACGAGATCGCCCCAAGACTAAGTTGGGTAAACAGTGCGACCTTCCACCCGGATGGCAAGCGAGTGATCGCCGCGTTCAGCCGTCGGGCTGCCGCCATTTGGACACCACTCAGCGAAAACAACACGCTTATGCCCTTACCCCATGAAAACCGGGTCAACGATGCCCTCTTCGTACCCAATCAGGAACTGGCAGTAACCTGTTCCCGCGATTTCACGGTTCGTTTGTGGAACACTCTGAATGGTGAACCGATCGGAGCACCTCTAGTCCACCCAAGTTGGGTCCTCAAGGCCTGGCCTACTGCCAATGGAGATCATTTGATCACTTACACTGCAAATCAGCGACTCTACCGCTGGGATTTAACAAGAAATCAGCCGCTTGCTCCAGAGATAGGTGTTCAAAGTGAAGTCTTGGATCTCGTTCCAGCATCGGATTCATCAACGATCAAAATCGTGTCGTCAAGCGGCTACGTGGCTTCTTGGACGAATCATGAGGCTCAATCAAACCCGCGCGTCCTGCCCCATGAAAATCGTCTCGGGAAATTCATCGTCTCGAAGAACGGTCGTTGGATTGCCTGCACCGTAGAAAACCGACAAATCCATCTCTGGGACCGAAGCACCTGGCAGCGAGTCCATCGATCCAAAGCCTTTCGCAGCCCCATCGAAAATCTATCCTTCAAGAATGATGATAGGCAACTTGAAGCAATGACTCGCAACGGACAAATCTTCACTTTCGACGTCGTCAACGGTCTCACCCCGCCACGAGTCGTCGCTTCCCCGTTTCAGATTCCAAATGCGACGGTCATTCACTCACCCGATCGACAACACGCGATTCTCCTGGCAACCGAGGGTTTCATCGTTGCCTCATCTAAGAATGAACTCGGACAGCACATCGAAGTGCCAATCACCGCCGGCCTAAACGAGGCCCTCTTTCTCGAAGACGGCTCGTTGTTCATCACGACTGAAGGCAAAGACCGTGTGTCTTTCTGGGACACCCACACCTGGGAACGACGCGGAGAACCATTGGCCTTCGACGCTGACATTGAGCAGCTCGAAACATCCCCAGACAGTCAAAGTCTGGCGATCATCCGATCTGACAATAACGTCGAACTGCTTCAACGGCGAACCGCCTGGAGAGATCCGATCAGTCTCCGCCATACCGGAGGCATTCGTGAGCTTCGCTTCAGCCCTAGCGGACGATTACTTGCCACGGCTTGCAATGATCGATCGGCATGGATCTGGGACCGAGAAGGGACCTTACTCGCCGGTCCAATGGAACACCAAGACGACGTGATGTCGCTCGCCTTTACCGGCGATGAGACGATTTTGGCCACCGGCGCTCGAAATGGTGATGTCCAAGTCTGGAACGTTCACGACGGGCATCCCCTAGGCCAGTCATGGAAACACGACCATCGCGTCGTTCACCTCGAGTTCACCCAGAATCCTCCACTTCTAATCTCAGCCTCGTGGGACAAAACCCTCCGAGTCACCCCAATCACCCCTCCGTCACTCCCCGTCCCCTCATGGGTCCCCGAATGGCTAGAAGCGGTTGCGGGCACCCGAATGAACGACGCGGGTCAGCAAACCCCTGTTCCAATCGACAAACTCTACCAACTCAACACTCAAATCCTTCGGCAATCTGAGAACGATGAGTATTCCAAATTGATAGCCCCAATTCTCCAATCAGAAACTCCCCGAGCCAACTGAGGCTGATTGGAATCAAGACCCAATACGCCGCCAACTAACATCCGAGAACTTGACAATATCCCTCGTCCAGACTTTTAACCTTGGATCACAGCCCATCAATGAAATGATACCGGAGAACGGCTGCCGTTTCAGGAGTATCCCACCCGGGTGGTTTTTCGCTGTGTCAAGCTACGATACCCAACTTCCAACACGAGAGACGGTCCACTTTCCCTGAGCAAGCTTCAAATGAAGGGTTTGACCTCGAGATGGCCCATCGAGCAAGTTCACCTCAACCGTATTGCCCTTCTTTCGGTGAATGTACCAAATCGGTAATTTCCCATTCACCTGCAAAGAAATCTCTCCCTCAACCGGACGGGAGCCCGGAGCCACGTATGTGGGGCTGGATCTCACCAAGGCAACAATCGCCACCAGAGCCTGGTTAGAAAATTCGCCTTTCACGGAAAAGGGCCGGTTGGGATCCTCAGTGTCTTTTACATCATCAAATTCACGACCATCAAGTTTGACTTGGGCGTAAATCTCGCTGCCCGAGAGACTCCATGGCGTCCATTCATCACTTTGCCCCTCCGAACGACGTCGACTGATATGAACAAGTGGCCCCCTACGCACCATCTTTGTACGTTCGGTCGGAGAACAAAACACGCGAACGAATTGAGATAGACCATATTGTCCCCTCACCCCATTAAACAACCACGGCCTTTCTCCCTCAGACAGCGAGAGGCGCTTAATGGCAAGCACGTCATGATCCGAAAGCTCAGGCCCAGGCGTCCCGATTATAGTTAGTGAACCAGCCAGGGCCTGAAACGAGATTCCTATAAAAAGGACCAATATCATCATGATCTACGAATCTTCAGCCCACCACACTCCGTTTGCAAGAATAACGGTATCCAAAGCCCCCCCTAGTAGTGAAACCCGGGCCGTTATCGCTAAAAGTGTAGAACGGGATTCCTCGGGAATTCACAGGAATTTCTCCCTCTACGGAAGCGTAGCCGAAGGCCGATTTAATGTTGCTCATGAGGCCCCCTCCCTCCTACTTCAGACTAGCCTCGTCTCCAGGCTCAATGATGATTGATCAAGCCAGAAAAGGAATCGACCAACGGAACTTCGAAGACGACCACAATAACCAGAGATTGAATATTCGCACCGTTGCTATCCACGGCCAGCAGATAGGTTGATCCCAGAGGGGCTCAGCCCAAATGACAGACATCTAAGGCTCCTTAGCGGATAGATCGATCATGAAAAGCGTATTGAGCGGCACACTCCGATAAAATCAGCTATCGAAAGAATGGGCAGACGTCTGCTTGAGGCCACGATTTGGACCACTAGTATGCAGCCGGCTGTTTGGCACTCGCTGCCCCTAATACCCGAATCCGAGGCACTCGCCTGCTGGCGCAACTAAGGACTTTGAATGCGATAGAAAAACTCCGTCCGGCGGCGCTGGTTGAGACCGTCTCGCACTTCTGTCTGGGTCTCGCCTTCGGCGGCCTGAAAATCGATCAATAATTCCCAATTCCCTCCGGCAAGGTCCGAACTACGATAGACGGAATACCGACGACCGGGAACCGTCTGAATGGTCAGCACGATCGGCTGTCGACGAGTCGAAAAGCGAACGGGATTCTCTTCGATCCGGATTTGCACGGCTAGACGGCTCTCAGGATCAGTCGGATCCGTCCCCGCTCGCAGCTCTTCGCGATTCGTCAAGCCATCGCCATCCGCATCATCCTCGGCACTTCCCGCTTCGAGTCCCGTCAAGCCAACTTGTTCCTCCCAATCATCCCCAAGCCCGTCGCCATCTGAATCTCGTTGCCCCAGCGTCGCCGGTGCCGCGACCCAATGGGACGGGTCACTGCCAAGGCCGTTTGTCACTCGCCGCACGAGAACGTCGTCACTCAAGCCGTCGAGATCGGGCCAGGGCGAACCAATTTGAAAGGCCACTTCATCAACGACTTGATAAGAGATTGATTCGCTCTGGGATCCAGTCACCACAGGAACTTCTAGCGTGATTCGTTCCCCAGCATTGTTCAATCGCCCCTCCCAAGGCCCGACAATGACGACCGAGTCAAGCACGCCATAACGGCTCCGAAAGTCGTCGAGCCGAGCCGGTTCACGAATCGGGTCAAAACTAACCACCGTTGCGGCTCCGAAGGGTGGCAATTCAAATCCAACTGGAAAATCATACGAGACGGCACCACGGAGACGCCACGTCATTTCCGGGGCATCCAACAGCGACAGCAACTGGGGGAATTCAGTGAGGTTCTGAACTTCGATCAATTCAAAACTCGAGTTGTTCGCCCCGTCCAACCGACGGACCAGCGGGCTAATGGTGCGTATCACCACGGGACTTGAACGGGGTCCTTCATTGGGAGCGCCGATTGTGATTCCAGCAAGGGGCCTGAAATGTTCTTGTCCCAGGGAATCTGTCACCCGACCGAACGAAGAGTCTTCCTCCCCGGCAGCATAGGTCACATGATCAGCGAGTCCAACCAGATCTCCCAACGGCGACCGGACAAAGAGATAAAGTTCTCCACCGAAATCAGGCAGATCAAAAGGCGGTTCTAGTTCCAAATCGTCAGCCGAGATCTCAAAGAAGGCTCCAGGAGGAATCGAGAGCCCGTGCCTGAACCTGTAGCGAATTGGAACTCTGGGATCGTCACTAAGGCTCCATCCAGACAAGTCAATCGCGATCGATTCATCATTTCGTAACTCGACCCGATCACTCGCACCAGGAACACGACGCGCTTGGAGTTCACTGATGACGACAGCGGGCAATTCCCAGTTAGGTCCGTCACGTTCTCCAGGAGAACCGCCAACCTGACTGCTATGCCGCCACCGATCAGCCCGCCCTAGGCTTGACGATGGCGTATCCTCATTGTCCAGCACTAGAGAGAATCCCGTTCCATCAGCCAACGGCTGCCAGTCATCCTCATAAGCAAAATCAATCACCGCAAGCCCCTGTTCATTCACCAACAAGAGCCGATTCCGGCGATCTGACAAGGCGCCCTCAAACTCGCCCGCGATTCGGTCCAAGCCTGGATAGGCTCGGCGAAGAGCTTCCGGATTCTTGGCCACAACCAAGCGTTCGCCGGCAGCCAAACTTCGAATAGACGATTCCTCGTCAAAATTAAAACGAACTCCGCGAATGAAGCTCAGCCCTTCTAAACTGATCTCACTTGGGCCATTGTTTAGTAACTCAATGTACTCCAGGTTCTCTGCGGCTCCGTCGGCGACACCTACCCACTCTGCCGGGTGGAACATCACTTCAGAAATGACTAAACTGGATATCGTCGTCTGATAATCTCGCCGCACCGGACGGGACCATGGTGTCGACACCTCGCTGCGAACAGCCGTTTGCCGTTTACTATTTAGGCGTGCCCGAGCGATCACGGTCGTATTGGATTCCACAATAATCGGCTCACGATAACGTCGCGCTTGCGGCACAATGTCTCGCTGAGGAGAGATCGGATCACTTCCGTCGGTTGTGAAATAAATAGTCGCCCCATCCTCCGCAGAGAGTCTTACTTCGGCCCCACGGGCCAAATAGCCCGACGCTTGATCTACCCGAGGCGGCTGAGTCATCTGCCCATCAATGAAATTGATCTTCCGTTCCAACCAATGCTTCATGTGCTCAATCTCCGTCTCGTAAGTGCCTCCACGCATAGGAGTTCGCCAGCGTTGAATCTCTCTCGGAACCGCCGGACGCACTTGATCCGTTAGCTCATTGACTAATTGATTGATGTGCGCCATCGAGAGTTCCTGCTCTCGAAGCTCTTGCCAACGATCGACCCAGGCCTGCCAGAATTCAAGCTGACGAACCAGCTGATTGAAGGGAGGCGCCGTAAAAAAGGGACCATTAGTCCAACTAGCCGGATTGGCATCGCGACCGTCGGTAGATCCCAACGCTCGGTCAAAGTCCCAATGAGGACCAAAGAGTAGTTTCCCATTTCTCGGCTTATGAAAATAGGTACTCAGAACCAACGAATCCACATTGCCACTCAACACTTCAACGATATGAAAATCGATCCATTGAGGCACATCGATGTAGGCAGGATAGCCACGGATGGGATCCGCAGGGTTAGGCCCCGTCAGAGCCGAATAGAAGGAATTGAGATAATGCTCAATGTAACGCTTCTGTGGATGCTCGGGCTGAGAACGATGCGTTCTCACGTCCCGTTCCTTTGGATCGATCCACAAGACCCGCGTTCCCATTCCCTGAAAGCCTGAATCACCTGGGTCAGGCCGATCGATCTTGAGTAGATAGCCTCCGCTAACCGCTGGTGGCAATAGGTTCTCGGATCGAAGCTTATCGATATCAACCCGATCTTTCCCAATGGAAATCCGTTCTTCCAACACATAGACTCCCTCGTACTCCGCTTCCGTCAACTCACCGCCTTCGTGCATAAAGACCTCCACAAAACGCGTGCGCGGCGAGTAGTCTCCGATATCTCGAGCCAATTGATGAATAAACGGATTGTGAATCATAATCGGGTCAAATCGAATAGGGGCATACAACACCCACTCCGATTCCGCCGGCATGCCCAAGACCGCATGATCTTCGTCCTCGTCAAATTCATCCCACCATTCAATCGCCCAACTCGCCTTGGGCAGTCCCCCCGTGCTAGAACCTCGCGTTTTCGCCCCACCACGCCGAGCGAAACCTGGATGAGAGTGGAGATAGGCGTAGCCGCCTTGGGGCTCGTGCACGGCAAAGTGAACGGGCGAATTGCGAGACGCTGAAATACGAGTCGATCCAAGTCGGGAAATGACCATGATGGGCAATGTCGAACGGAACCCATCTATTCCCGAGGACAAACGAGTATAGGTTCGACTCGAAGGTGGACCAGGAAGTTTTTCCGGATGGAATGCACGAGCGCGAACCTCGGTCGACTCGGTCAACTCGAGCGGGGCACGATACCGAGGAGAGCTCCGACCGGGCAGACTACCGTCCGTCGAGTATCGAATCACAGCATCCACCTCGGCGATCGAGAGCGCAAGCAACAAGCTTCCCGTAAATGGCTGGCTCTCTCTTGAAAACGACACTTCAGCGGCAAAGCCAGGTCCACCGGGACGATTCACACGACCGGGACTTGGTTGAGTAAAATACCCCACAGCCTGTTCCTCACCAGGCACAAGTCCATAGGAGATGTCGGGAAAGTGTTCAGGGAACGGGGCAGAGAATTCAGAGACGGCAACGCCATCTGGAGTTCGCAGCGCCAGGTATTCGCCATCAGAATTCAGTCGAAAATTCGTATGCAACTGCCCAAAGCGTTCTCTCCGATCTTTGCCCGAGGCAAAGACCACGAGATAGTCGCCTGCGGGTAGAATCACTTTGGGGAACAACCATTTGTTCGGTTCGTCCCGAGAATCCGTCAATGACCAAGCTCCCAATTCGATATCGGCCTCCGAATGATTGCGCAACTCGATCCAGTCGCTCCGATCCCCATCCTCGTCATTCAGAAACGTGTCGTTACTCGCCATGAATTCCGTTATTTGAACATCGGAGCGATCGATCGTTGAATCGAGAACATACTCCCAATCGCCTCCCGCGAAGGAAAGCCCTGCCAAATCACGGATCTGCTGTTCCTCCGCCCAAGCAACCCGGACTTGCCCAGACACCGGTGGAACAACGTGGAAGAGGTAATGTCTATCTGTCAGCGCCTCAGCCCGAATTGCCGGGGCCCCGTTCACGAGCAACCCACTCGCAGTCACCCCCACGACAGCTTCATCGAAGAATACTTCTACGGTATCAAGTCGGACGAGCGTTCGACCTGCTTCTGGAAGGCGTTCCACAATTCGGGGCGGTTGATCATCGAGCACGCCGGCTAACTCGACATCCAAAAACAAATCTGCCGACCGTGAAGGACGCGTGCGGTTGAACACATGCACCGACAACACATTCTGTCCTTCTTGAAGAATCGACCGAGCATCGTCGATTTCGTGGAGCACCCATTCCTGGGGCAACCGTTCGGATCGCGAGGCAAGTGCATTGTGCGCTTGCTCGCCTGCTCCCATATTGGTGCGAACGAGCTCATAGCCGTTGAGCCAGGCAATAAAGCCATCATCAGCTCGAACGGAAAAGCGCAAGGCGACGAAACGCTGAATTGACGCTACCGAAAAGGTATGGCGCGTGTAGACACTCGTTACTTCTGACAGGTCTACGAGGGTCTCCCCATCAAAACCCTCAGTACGAAACGGTGTTCCTCCGCTGAGCCAAGCTCCGTCGTCGAAGGCGACCTGTCGCCATTGTGTCGCATCCGGCTGACTTGCCTCTGACTCGCCCAAGCGAAACCGCCAAGAGTCTCCACTCGAGACCAGAGGTACGGCGTCAGCCGACCAAAGGGGACCGGCAGAAAGGAAAAGCAGCAGGGGGCAAAGTGTTTTAATGTCGTGAGTTGCCATCACCCGATCCCATGTAGGCCTTAGAAAACGAAGCCCGCAATGCCGGCCATGGTCACAACTGGGGTTCATGTTCCCATTCTTCGACAAACGTTCAAAGATGACGAACTAAAAAGGGGAAATTTCAGGCGCGAAACAGAAAGATTTCCCATTACCATCGTCCAAGGGCAGCCCACCTGCCGACGCACAACTGAGATCGAAGCTTGAAGATTCTTGTGTTCCTTGGCTCACTATTGCGTGCCTTGCATACACCATAGCCTTGGATGGAGAACGTTCCTGATATTCTTGGTCAGTGGACTGAGTCTGCTCGCAGATTCCGATCCAAGCGAAAGCAGACCATTCCCGGATGATGTTGCACAAATATTGAAGCAGCGCTGTTACTCATGCCACGGCACTGAGAAACAAAAAGGAAACCTCAGGCTCGATACTTTGTCGGCAGACCTCGTCAACGATCGAGCGGCAGCAGAGATCTGGCGGGATGTTAGAGCCTTGATCAATCTGGCAGAAATGCCGCCCAAGGAAGCAGAACCACTTTCACGAGAGCAACGATCGACGCTTCTCAATTGGTTAAATGAATCCATTGAACACGCAGCCACGCTCCGCCAAAGCAAAGGCGGCCGCGTCGTGCTTCGCCGACTTAACCGGGTGGAGTATCAGAACACTCTCAGAGATCTATTCGACCTCGATATTGAATACGCTCGAGACTTACCACCTGACGCGGTATCCGTCGACAACATGCGGAACAACGGCAGTGCCCTTCGCATGAGCGGTATTCAAATGGAATACTATCTCACCGCAGCAAGAGAAGCGCTCGATCGTGTAATCCTCAAGGGTCCCGCCCCAAGGGTCTTCAAACATCGCTTCGAGAAAACCCACAATCAATGGTCCGATGTCACTCCAGCCAACCGCCTCGGTCGTCGTCGCCTTTTCATTGGCCTCATGAAGGAGGATTACCCGGAAGTTGGCGAATTTCGGGTCTGTGTCAAGGCAAAGGCCGAATTCCCAGAGAAAATGGGGCCCATGCCCCGAATGCGAGTATCCGTTGGGTATCGCCCAGACACTTTGGACGATGTCAAAACGCTCGCAGAAATCGATCTCAGCGACAAGGGCTCACAGGAATTTGAATTCCGAGGCCGAGTGGAGAACTTTCCTCTCCCAGTCCGAGGCCAGGGTAAGTTTCCGGGGCTCGCAGTGGTCATCGCCAATGCCTACGACGAGTTCGGCCCCGTGCATCAGCGAGAGATTAAGGATGACAAGGGAAAGAAGCGCAAAGAGTTCATCGATGATCCGAACTATCCATATTTGGTCATCGAAGCGGTCGAATTCGAGGGGCCTCTGTTCGATGCCTGGCCACCTCAACATCACCGTCAGATCCTCTTCGAATCTCCTCTCCGGAACACTGATGAAAACGCCTACGTCCGTGAGGTCGTCCAACGCTTTCTCCCACGGGCTTGGCGGCGCCCTGTTGAAGCGACGGAAGTGAATCGCTTCGTTGACTTCTTTGAATACTTCCGCAAGACCGCCGTGGACCTCGAAGAGGCTGTTCGAGAAACCCTCGCAATGGCTCTCGTCTCACCTCATTTTCTGTATTTGATGGAGCCAACAGTCGGCCCACCTCGCTTGTTGGCTCAGCACGAACTTGCGTCCCGACTATCCTATTTCCTTTGGAGCACCATGCCAGATAGTGAATTGTTCATCCTCGCCGGGAACGGTGTTTTGAATCAAGCAACGACACTTCGCCAACAGGTCAACCGCATGATTCAGGATCCTCGAGCGGATCAGTTCATCACACACTTTACAACGCAGTGGTTGGACCTCGATGCGATGGAGCGATTGGAAGTGGATAAGAAGAGGTATCCACGATTTCACAATGAACTCAAGGCGGACATGCGCGCCGAGACCATCCATCTTTTTGGCGATATCCTTCGCTCAGGGCAAAGCGCCCGCCATTTTATCAAGTCTCCCTTCACGATGCTGAACGAGGATCTTGCCCGTCACTATGGAATCGAAGCCGTATTTGGAGGCGCATTCCGACGAGTAACATTGACGGGAGAGCACCGCGATCGGCGTGGTGGTTTTCTTTCGCACGCCTCGATTCTTCTGGGGCGCTCCACCGGTAGAGATTCGAATCTCATCAAGCGCGCCGTCTTTATCCGTGACAATCTCCTCCATGACCCGCCCCCGCCGCCGCCGCCGAACGTGCCACCCTTGAAAACGAGCGACCCCAACTTCGCCCAACTCCCGATTCGAGAACAATTGGCCCTTCACGCTGAGGATGCCGCCTGCGCGGATTGCCATCGAGGGATCGATCCCTGGGGACACCCCTTTGAGCAGTTTGACGCCGTTGGACTTTGGCGGGAAACGATCCGGCGCGGGGACCAACGACTTCAGGCAGACACCACCGGACTTCTCCCGGACGGCCGTAAAGTTCACGGAATTAGGGAACTGAAGGACTACCTCTGTCTCTTATACACATCTCCGAGC
>CAJXVR010000246.1 GCA_913061285.1 uncultured Verrucomicrobiota bacterium
CTTCGATATCCAGCACGTCAACAGTTTCCGCAAGCTCGACTCGAGCCGGGAGCGATGCGTCCACTTCAGCTTGACCACCGGCATCTGAATCGGCGGCAATCAATCCGGATAGATCAATAAGTTGAAGTTCATTTAGAAAACTCGTCATATGAATTCGCGCCAACAACACATCGGCCCCATTCACTTGACTGTCTCGGTTGATATCATGGGGATCCGTGATTAGAGCGGGCGAAACAAAAGATTTTGGATTATTTCTAATCAAAAGCACATCGGCTGAAGTCACCCTAGCACTTCCCGCGTCATTGGCTGTTTCCCCGATGGCATTCCCAAAGTAGAACACGTCGTCAGCCGCAAGGCCCGTGGTCGCATTCGACAGGACAGTGATTTGCATCCACTTCCCGTGAGGCGCCTCGTTGGCATCGTCGACGCCGTCCCTATTGTTATCAAGCCATACCAGAGTGATACGGTCAGAACCGCCGGTCCCTGCCCCCGCACGAAAGAGCAGCTGAGAAGGTACCGGCCCGGCGCTCCAATTCGCTGGATCGTTGTCATTCCCGACCTTGAAGCCAAAATCAGCAATACTAATCGTGTTGGGAATATTCTCCACATCGATTATAACTCCATTGAGGCCCCTACTATAGTTGGTAACATGGGCATGCGCCCCAATCTGACCATTCCGAAGTGCACTCTTATCTTTAGCGATCGCTGAATCATCATGCTCATTGATCCCACCACCGTTTTGATCAAAGGAAGAATTGTTGTAAAAGACGTTCCGCCCTACGATCACTGGAATGCTTAGAGGTGTGATGGTGACTGAAAACGTCCCGGGATTATCTGAATAGGCTAAACCATCCGAAGCATCCCACTCAAACGAATCCTCCCCAACGCTTCCTTCGTCTGGTAAATACTCCAATCCTTGCATCTCGCTAGGGATAAGTTCATCGCCATCTTGTAGGATCACATCACCACTAATCAGGGTCCCTTTCGTCGGCACCTTATTCAATCGAATCCGGGCAAAACTAGGACCATCTCCATCCTCGCGTAGCGCAGCAAAATCGGCAGCTTCAAGCGAGATTTTCTCGCTCTCGGAAATCGTGAATGCCTTATCAGCAATCACCGCGTGCTGGTTATAGCACCATGACTGATTCCCGATGAGATCTAAATCTCCGTCACCGTCAATATCGCCAAGGGCAAGCCCTAGATTAGAACTTCCTTCAACACGAGCTCCCGCTTCAAAATCTCCGGCTCCGTCATTGATCCAGAACTTGTATCCTCGATCTTGCCCACTAATAAGCATGTCGAGATCACCATCGCCATCGATGTCACCAAGCGCCATGGCATCCATCACCTCGAGACCGAATTGATCACTGACGTTAAAGGCTCCTTGAGAATCTTGAATCCAGACGACATAACCCGTCCCATAGAGACTCATCGCATCGAGATCGCCATCACCATCGAGATCAGCCAGTTCGATCTTTCTTTGGTGCCTCGACGGCATGGTCGGAAGTCGCATTGCAGTGAAATCCCCGGATCCGTCGTTGGTCAATTGGTACCAATAGCCATCGAGTTCATTGACCACAATGTCGAGATCACCATCCCGGTCGACGTCACCAATGCTCGCATCGACTGAAACGCCCCAACCAGTACTACCACCGCGATTGATATTCCCTAGCGCTTGCCCCCCATCGGTAAAGGTGGCATTTCCATCATTGAAGTAGACTCGATCCGCTCCGTCGTAATTCGCAAGGAAGAGATCGAGATCTCCATCAGAATCAAGATCACCCAATTCGGCAGCGTAGAAGACACCGTTCAAGAACAGCTGCCCCTGATCCTGAAACCCACCCTGACCATCATTTAGATACACCTGTGTCCCATAACTCCCCAGCCCTGCCAAGACGACATCCACATCCCCATCCCCGTCCACATCACCTAGATCCACATCTTTGGGCTGGCTTGGCGACCGCCCCAATCGCTGCCCCGAATCGCTGTAATTCCCCTGACCATCATTCATTAGCACTCGATCAAAGCCAGCACTTGCCACGAAGCAATCAAGATCCCCGTCCCCATCAAAATCGCCCAGGACGACCTTTTGCCCGTCGGCATCAGCCACGGGACCTAGAGGCGGAATCAAGGCTCCGGCAGAACTATCAACACCTGCTCGGAACTGCCAGGTTCGAGCATTCATCGGCCCACCAAGACGGTTCTTCAGCGACCGAGTCGACGTGATAGAGACACGCTCACCTGCCTTGAATCCTTTTTTGGGTTGAATCTCAACCATCTCTCTGACTCCAGTGACAGACTCGAAGCCCCGATCCCCAGCTCGAAATCCACCACTCTGCGACAAGTGAACACGGATACTGTCTTCATCCACTGTATGTGAAGCCAGATCCAGATCTCCGGTTAGGGAGAGACTCGAATCTGCCGCAATCATCGCCCCACTCTCGGAGGGAGTAACGTTGATAATATTTCCGGTGGGCAGGACAAAAACAACGAAGGTCTCCACTGCCTCATTTCCAGCGAGATCGCTTGCCGTCAAAGTAATGGTATGAACCCCAATCTCGAAGGAAGTTCCCGAGCTCGGACTGGAGACACTGCTTGTGACGGCCACGTTGTCAGACACGACCGGGCTCTCCCAAGTAACCACAGCATTTTCTCCACCGGAGGCAAGGATCAGAGTAATATCAGAAGGAATACTCTCAAACACAGGACGTTCCTCGTCCACGACCACAACGTCAAAACTATCGGACACTTGATTTCCAGATACATCGGTCGCGGTCACATTGACCGTTGTCGTTCCCAGCTGAAAAACCGATCCTGAAGGATGACTATAATTAATGACAACTCCATCACCGTTATCCTGAACTTCCGGAGTCTCCCAAGCGACACGGGCAGTCGAAAGCCCGGGATCCGTCGGCACCTCAATCGTATCGAGCCTCTCGACAAAGGTGGGAGCCTCATCATCCGTCACTCTCACCTCGAACGAACGGCTTAGTTCATTGCCTGCAGAGTCCTTTGCCGTGTAAGTCACAGTCGTAAGCCCGATCGGAAACAAATCACCTGAACGATGAGAGCTAGTCAAGGAAGCAACCGCCACATTGTCGCTTGCTGAAGGTTCTGACCAATCAACCTTCACGCCTTCGGCGCCGACCATGACCGGGATTGAGATATCAGCTGGAAGTCCAGTGATCGTAGGTAGTTCTTGATCGATAACCGAAATTACCAGCGATCGTGTGACAACATTATCGGCCGCATCCTTCGCGGAATAGACAACAATATTACGTCCAAGAGAAAAAACAGCCCCAGGCTGATCGGTGGCTGTCGATGAAACAATTCCTACATTGTCTTCAGCAATAGGCACCACCCAAGTCACTGTAGCTGATGAAAGTCCTGCATCGGTTGGGACATCCATATCTGCCGGAAAGACCGGATATTTCGGAGCTTCACGATCCGCCACTCGAACCGTAAAGTCCGCGTCCGTTCGATTTCCCGCTCCATCGACCGCAGAATAGGCGACCACCGTCTCTCCGACAGCAAAGGTGTCTCCTGGAGTGTGACTTGCAGTCAGCTGCACGGAACCAGAATTGTCTGAAGCCACCGGAGCCACCCAGGTCACCGTCGCGGTCGGCAGACCAGCATCGGTGTCCTGACTCATATCTGACGGCACGCCAGTGAACACGGGGAGCTCTCGATCGATCACCGACACCACAAACTCAGAAGTCGAACGATTCCCCGAAGGATCCTCAGCCCAGTATTGCACTGTGGTATCACCCGCTGGGAACACGTCACCAGGCACGTGGGTGCTTCCCTCCAATTTGAGGCGATCATTATCAACGAATAAGGGTGGCACCCAGTAAGCCTGTGAGCTTACGCCTCCAATCGGAAGGTTCACGCTGAATGAAGATACTGGATTGACAACCATCGGAGATTCTTGATCCAGCACCGTTACCATAAAGCTCGCCGTCTCCTCATTACCCAAAGCATCGCAGGCAAGGTAAGTTACAGTCGTGTCACCGATGGGAAACAAGTCTCCAGATGTATGATTCGAACTCAGATTCGTCAGCCCTGAATTCGCATTCAAGGTCGGCGGAGACCATGAAACGGGCATCATCCTCAGACCCGGACCGGCGACGACGGACGCATCCAACGGCACATCAAAGATGGCCGCATTCACGATATCTCTCACTGTAACCCGAAAGTTCGTTACCGTGGTATCCTGCCCCCCCCTTGCCGTACCACCGCTGTCGCGCACGGTGACAGTAACCTTGGCCGTTCCAATAACCCCATCCACAAAATCAAAACGAAATCTGCCGCGTCGATTTATTAGATCATTCTGAGTGACATGCCGCTCAACAGATGCAATCAAATTTGGATTATCGTGTTCAACTTCAATCGTCCAGGATTGGCCCTGCTCAATCGTAGTCGGATCGAAGTACCGCACCCAGGGATTCGTTTTGGCAATATCAAAGGTCTTATCGTCGATCGAGCTCATAATAGGTGGATCGTTTACATCGAGCACCTTGATATTCACTTTCCGAGAGGAACTAAACAACTGCGCAGACTCATCCCGAGCTTGCCACTCGAGAAATGTCTCCGCTCCAAAACCAGGCGCCTCATAGACAAGTTGAGACAGTTGATCTGGATCGAGTAGTCGCCCAGATGAGATTGTGGCGCTTCCTATCTTCAATGTTCCTCTGTCCGGGACAGAAACAATTTGAATCCCTTGAAAAACACCGTCATCCATTACACGTTCCTCAAAGAACGCCCGTGTAAATTGAAGCGATTGCTCTTCCAAGACTTCAACATCGGATTCAGAGGCCAAGGGAGTTTGCGAGTAACGGCTTAGAACCAGGTTCCGATCCGTATTCGTTCCAAGATCCATTGCAAGGACAGCATCCATATCCCCGTCCCCATCAATATCCCCAAGGCTTTGCCGCTTGGCTCCACTCAATGTAGAAAGCTGGACAAACTCCCCACCCCCACTATTACGCAGCAGTCGAGACACAAAGTTCCCAGAGGAAGTGCTTTCTATAGCGATCACGTCGCCGCGGGTATCACCATCCAAATCCACTACAGCAGAGCCCTTTGCCATACTTCCTGAATACAGAACTCTCCCATGAGAGAATTTCGGAATGCGATCTCGGCCCAAACTACCGTCATTCACATACACTCGAGTCTCTGTCCCCATTGGATTCCCACTGATAAGATCCAAGTCTCCATCACTATCGACATCCGCTAGAAGAACTCGTTGACTCTTTAGCGATGAACTCGGCAAAGCTCTTCCGAAGAATCGTAGCTCGGAAATCATCAAGTATGTATCATAGCTATCCCCATTCAGAGTCATACGCAGTTTTCCGATCGGTTCGCTAGGAGAAATGACATTTGAGATAACCTCGTTATTGCGAAACGACTGATTCGATTGCTGATCTAACAGAACCCAAGAACCATCGACAGAATACAGGTTCCAACTAGTTGGTTCCCAACTATGAATTCCACAAGCGACATCGTATCGACTTAGATAATAGGATGAGTCAAAGGTTATATCTACGTCCACACTCTCAACGATGGAATCATCATCACGGTACCATGCGTCCGTATCCAATTTGCCATCAATCATGTGGGAAACATGTCCGCTATGAGTGAAACGCGAGGAAGCGATCGAGGCGCCCAACTGCGTCACATTCACCTCCTCCATCGCGATTTCAAAGGGCCCCAGAAACATCATCCCAAAACGATTAAGATACGCAAGATCAGGCAGGCTTTCGCCGAGATCATTGACGCGGGTGAGAAGCACATCAAGATCGCCATCTAGGTCCAGATCTCCCGCCTCGACACTCGTGATGTTTTCATTTGTTGAGGTTGACCAGGCGAGGCTCAATGAACCCAGACCGTCGTTTAGCCAAAACTCACTTGCTGCTCCATGAAAACCGGCAAATACGTCTGGATACCCATCACCATTGAAATCGCCCACGGCCATATCTCGAGCATCCCCAGCCCCAAGCGCGTTGGCCCTTGAAACAAACACTCCACTCCCGTCGTTGATCCAAATCTCTGCCGCTACTCCTAGCTCAGTGAGCAGCAAACTATCCAGATCACCATCGCCATCAAGATCAACGAGTTCAACACAGTTGACCTTGGATGATCCGATTGATTGCCCTGAATCACTGAATTTGCCACTACCGTCATTCTTCAACCATCGATTACCACCAGATGGATCACCGAGCCAAAGGTCCAAATCTCCATCGTTATCTAGATCTCCCAAGGCTGGAATCAGATCGAGGGAAGCGATGAGTGTTTCAAACTCAGGATCGAACCCACCTTCACTACTACGATTCGCGGTTTGAAAGGTCCACACATACGGCTCCATGGCATAGCCTCGGTTCGAGGATACTTTGTCTGAGAAGGTGACCTGAACGGTTTCCCCCGGGAAGAAGGATTCGAGGTCTTGGATTTCTACCGAGGAACCAATGCTTTCAATTGTTTTTAAGCCAGAACGATTCAAAGCGAGGCGCCCCGACTGAGAGCCATAAACAAAGACCGAGCTATCATCGAGACTAGCCCCATCAATCGTCTGATCAAATTCTACAGAAACTGAGTCAGAGTCCCTGGCCACAATTCCTCCAGCGGGAGGAGACGGAAGAATGGGGACGATTAACGGAGTCACAATGACTTTGAATTGCTCCGATGCCGTATTTCCTGCGAGGTCGGTCGCAGTGTAGGTAACCACAGTGGTCCCAGCCCCAAACACAGCATCCTGGGGAGCGTTGTTCGAGAGCGAAGCGACACCATAGTTGTCACTCGAGACTGGTTCATCCCAGGTAACTAAAGCGCTCTGTTCACCTCCAGTAGGGTAGAGATAGATTGAATCAGGCATTCCCGTGATCGAAGGAGGGGTCGAGTCGACGAAGAGATCCCCCGCTCCACTTATCACCGCAGCACAACCGACAGTACTCGAAACGACACAGCGATAACGACTCTGATCTACGTTCAAGCCAGGCGACACGATTGTGAGCGTATCCGAAGCGACATTCTGGTAGGTCGTCGACTCTACAAGATCGTTCCATCCAGCTCCATCATTAAGGTCCTGCTGCCAGAGAAACGCATCAAAACTTCCCTTCGCCGTAACACTGAGCACGGCAGAACCATCGGGCTGAGAATAGACACTCACCGGTTGATCGATGATCGATATGGCCGGGATGCGGTCCTCCTGCAGCTCGAAAGCACCCATATCCGGAGCCCGTCCTTCGAATCTTCGTTGATTACCCAAGACATCTCTATCAGCACCAACAAGAACGTTCGAAACACCTTGATCAATCACCGGCGAACACCAGTTAATCTCGGGTGACACCGAGACTGTCGGTGCCGCGTTGGGATCGCTCATCCGAACAAAAAGCGGATCCAGCGAGAGATTGCCGGAGGTGACGAACTTTGTGAACGACGTCGGCGTATATGGATCCAATCTCTCCTCAATCAAGGCCTTGATCCCAGCGTAATTCTGTAGTGAGGAAGATATAATCGTCACCTGTTGCCGGATCAAAGATTGATCACTGGAGACATCAAAAGCACGAGCCCCGCCGATTCCAGTTGTGTCCTGGTTATTCCAAATGAGCGAATTGTACATCTCAAAGTTGCGAGCCTTATTGGAGACAGCCCCGCCTCCCCATCTCGCTCGATTCGCTAGGAATGTACAGCCAACAATGAAGTTCTCAGAAATGCTGTTTCCTGCCAAACCAAGGTAGACTCCACCGCCGGCACCGCTCGCAGCCCGATTCCCCCCAAAGAAGCAATTCCGCAGATTCAGCTCGCCGTCTTCCTGATCTACAGCCAACGCCCCCCCCGCACCGGAAGCTTGGTTACCGACAAAGGAGCAGGAGAGAAACTTCAGATTTGAAGGAGCCACAAATGCCTTAGTTTCAAAACTAGCCGCCCCTCCCCGGCCTGAAAGAACTCGATTCCCCTCAAAGACACAATGCTGGAACGTTTGACTCCCCATATGAATTCCGAAAACAGCGCCTCCACCCGACTGAGCGGTATTGTTTTCGAAGCGGCAAGCTTCAAAGAAAGGACTCGAGTCTTGTGTGAATCCCTCTACTTCTCGATCTATGTAGATCGCACCACCCTTGCCAGTTGAGAAATGCCCTCGGAAAACGATATTTCTGATCGTCGGCGAAGCCCCATCGACATGCAATCCGCTCCCACCAGGGCCATATCCCTCTTCAACGATAAAGCCATCCAAAACTGCCGAAGGGCCTAAAGTCTTCTGGATATCAGGTCCCGAAGCAAATACCACGTACTTACTATTGTCCGTGTTATCATCGGCCACTCCGATATCCCCACTGAGGATGCTATGATTCGTCCCCCAATTTCGTTCAGTTGCCGCCTCTTCATTGCCGGAAAACCCACCTAGCAGAGAGACATTCGGATACATCATGAAACTCGCATCACGGTTTCCAGAGTTGATTCCAGACGGATAATAGGTTCCAGCAGCCACCCAGATTTCAATCTCGGTATTGCGCGATGCAGCCACCGCAATCGCCGTATTCAGATTCGTAAAAGCATGCTGCCACGAGCTTCCATCAGCGTTTCCAGTCGCATCCAGATCCACAAAAACCGTCGAGAATCGAACTCCCAATTGAGCATTTCCCGAAATCTCCTGACAAGCAAACGATGCCGTTACAACACACCGAAACTGTGTCAGATTTAACGCAGCTGGAGCATCAGAAACAGTCAGACTTGAACTGTTGACACCGGAATAGGGCACCCCTTCGCTGAGATCCACGAACACACCGTTCCCTTTGTCATCACCTTGCCACTGGTAGCTCAAGTCGTCACCAAGCGCCGTGACCGAGAACGAAACCGTATCGCCTTCCTGGGCTCCTCGAGATATCGGAGATGCACTGATTGACAATCGAGTTTCAGGGGTTTCACTAGCCAATTCGTACGCCCCCATATCCACCACATCTGTTTCCGCAAGCCCGTCGAATAGTCGTGCCTTTCTAGCGAGATCGAGCGAACCGAGAGGAATCAATGCATTATTCCCCTGATTGATCCCGTATGAACATGGAGTCAATCGATAGTCGTCTTGTAGCGGAGCAACAAAATCTGGAGGAGAAGCGATATTCCCCAGCGACTCCGTGATTCCAAGCACCATCGAGTGACGAACCGAGATACCATTCCCTTTCAATTGGGAGTCGAAGGCATTCTCTCCGCGTGCCACGTTGTTCCAGAGGATTGAATTGTGGATCTCAACCGGTCCAAAAGGCGTTGGTGACAACTCAATTCCTGCGGCACCGCCGGCAGAACTGTTGTCTACGATGGTGCAATTTATGAAGCGAGTCTTGCCTAGAGCATCAACATAGGTGACTGCGATACCTCCCCCATAGTGCCCACTGGAACCTGTCGCATGATTCCCCGCAAAGAGACAGTTCTCAAAAAGGGCCGGTGAATTACCTACCGACAATCCGCCACCCTGGGTCGCTTGACTGTCAAGAAACTGACATCGACGAAACTCCGCCTGCCCCAAGTAGACGTAAACAGAACCACCTACTTGCGCTTCATTATTCTCGAACACACAATCACTGACGATTGGCGAGGAGTCGACACAGTGCATCGCACCACCCCGCCCCGAAACCACATTGTTTCGAAAATGGCAATTTCGGATGGTGGGACTGGCGGCAAAGTTGTAAATCCCGGCGCCGGCTTCCCCGTTACCGGCTTCGATGACAAAGCCATCCAGCACCGCACTCGCATTGATCAAGGAACTCCCTCGGTTGTGAATAATTCGCTTCGAGTTATCGCTTGCCGAGCTACTGTTTCCAATATTTCCGGAAAGAATCGTGGGATAAGCCTTCCAGTCTCGATCACTCAACGACTCGTTGTCATTACCACCCTGGAATCCGCCGTAAATTCTGAGATTGTTTTGCAACTCAAAAGAGTCTCCTCGTGCATTGTTCAGTGATGGATAATATGTCCCCTCAGCAACCCAAATCTCACGGAGCCCAATAATGGGTAATACCGCGAAGGCTTCCTGAATGGTTCTGAAGGCGGATGTCCAGTTCAATCCATCCCCCCCCGCAGCAGCAGCAGCGTCTACTTTCAGGACGGGCAACAGTCGTAGGCTGGCACTATCAGAAACATACTCTGGGGAAGTTCCAGATACTCTGAAACGATAGCGTGCTCCTGCAAGATCTGCGTCTGGAAAAGCCACCTTCAGCGTCGAACTGTCAGCCCCCAATACAACCGAGTGGACAGAGTCCGCCACGATGTCTACAAAGGTCCCATCACCACGATCGATTTGCCAAACAATACGACTTCGGAAACTCGGCGTCACCACCACCTTCAACTCTCCACCGCCAACTAATGGAGCGAAGCTTGGAAACTGGACCACCTCCAGGGCGCCAGCGACTACCCCGTCATACTCATAGGCTCCCATATCAACCGTTCCCGTATTCGCCGGCAGAATTCGGCCTACCCCAGCCAAATCAGAGATATACCCCGTAGGTAAGCGGGCATTATCCCCTCGCCCAATGGCGCCTGAAAAGGCGCTTAATCTGAAGTCATCATTCTCAGGGTCCGCAAATAAAGGATCGATCGCAGAGCTGTTTGCACTCTGGTAGCGACTAAGGCCCTCGACAATACTGTTGAAGACACTGGCATTCCCAGTGAGCTGCTGACTCTCGAGATCCGCAGCTACCCCGGAAGCACGATTGTTATGCAAAATGGAATTTACCACGGTGAGATGCCCTCCCGGAAAGACATCAATACCAGCGGTCCGAGATTCGGACGTATTCTCAGTGACGGTCGCATTGGTCAAAAAAACATTCCCGGAAAGAACAACAATACCGCCTGAACTACTAACCGCCGAATTGTTGTAGATCAGCGCCCCTTCAAGGCGAAGATTCCCTTGTTCAATCGCGGCTGCGCCCCCTCGCCATGAGGCCTTATTCTCACGAATGACCGTGTTCCTGAGCGTCAAGTTTCCTGAATAAACGAAGATTCCTCCGCCAAAGTCTTGCTGATAGCCAGATCCACTGGCATTCCCCCCCTGGACAATCACCCCATCGAGAAGAGTCCCACCAGATCCACCAGCCGAACGGTGCTCAAGGACGTGAAAGGAGTTATCTAAATCGACATCAACGGTTCCAATGTCACCGCTAAGAATCGTTGGATTGAGATTCCAATCGCGCGCGGACCGCGTCCCTTCATCTCCTCGGAACCCGCCGTAGACACTCACCCGTTGCCCGAACTCAAACGAAGCCCCGCGCCCAGTGTCTCCCCCATCCGTAGGATAGTAAGTTCCTGCAGCCACCCAAATTTCGCCATCACTCGAGGCCAGTGATAAGGCTTTCTGGATCGACTTCACCGCTTGTCCCCAACTCAACCCATCATTGTTGTCATCCCCCGTCGCTTGACTTACCCGAATAGCCGGCGCCACCTTGAGTGTCACCGGAAAAGACGCAAATGCGGGTTCCGTTCCATTCACTCGATACCGATATTTGAATCCGTTCATCAAAAATGACGGCAGAACAACCCTTAACTGAACCACCTCTCCATCGACAGACAACTCATGAAAGGCATCCGCAACTAGATCCTCAAAACCAGCACCGCGATCGACTTGCCAAACGATACTTGCCGCACTCCCCTCAGTCACCCGAAGGCGAAGCACTGTTTCCCCGTCGACGAATTCGATGACGGAATAGCCTTCAATGATTCCTAGCGAGCCTGGAGAGTTAGACTGCACCTCGGAGGCACCGAGATCGACATGGGCACCAAAGAGGCGGGCCTGATTCCAGGCATCCATCGTCTGACCGCTTGGATCCTTTCCGGCAGCACCACGATCAATGGCTGGCGAGTAAACCGATAGCCGAAGGTCATACTGAGAAGGATCCACGAACAGCGGATCCAAGGCGATATTGCGATCCCCCGAAAGCCTATCCAATCCGTGAACGATCGAATCCGTCACCGCGGCCCCGATGACCTGGCCTTGCTCCACAGTCACGCCTTCAGTGGCTGTATTCCCCCAGAGAATGGAATTGGCCACCTGCACTGTGCCGGCCGTTTGACCAAAGACGGCACCTCCAAGACCTCCCGATTGGTTGAGAGAGAAAGTCCCATTGATCACGGTTGACAGTGCTTCGGAATAGATGGCGCCACCCACTCCACCACTCTTATTCCCTTGAAAAACCGAATTCACAACAAGCGGATTGCCAGAACCATAGTTCTGTCTCTTATACACATCTCCGAGCCCACGAGACCTCTCTACATCTCGT
>CAJXVR010000247.1 GCA_913061285.1 uncultured Verrucomicrobiota bacterium
CTGAAGATCATCAAGTTGGGGATGGATACCAAGCAAGTCGTTGGGCGCTTTGAAGCCGAGCGACAGGCCCTGGCTCTGATGGACCACCCCAACATTGCCAAAGTGCTCGATGCAGGTTCGATGGACAACGGTCGTCCCTACTTTGTGATGGAGTTGGTTCGGGGCATTCCGATCACCCAGTTCTGCGATCAAGAATCCATCGTCACCAAAGACCGCATCGATCTCTTCATCAAAGTCTGCCACGCACTCCAGCATGCCCATCAAAAGGGCATCATCCACCGAGACATCAAACCAACGAACATTCTTGTTACCCTTCACGATGGCGTGCCCGTACCGAAGGTCATCGACTTCGGTATCGCCAAAGCGACGCAGGGGGACCTGACAGACAAAACCATCTACACGCAGTTCCAACAGTTCATCGGCACACCCGCTTATATGAGTCCGGAGCAGGCGGAGATGAGTGGGTTGGACATTGATACCCGGTCGGACGTCTACAGCCTCGGTGTGTTGCTTTATGAACTGCTGACGGGGAGCACTCCTTTTGATGCCAAAGAGCTGGCTCAGTCTGGGATTGATGCGATGCGCAAGATGATCCGAGAACAGGAGCCCGTTCGTCCAAGCACAAAACTGAGTCAATCGCTTGAAACGGGAAGCATCCGGGCCTCTCACTCTGGCACACCAGAGAAGGAGACAATCGCGGCCCTGCGCGGTGATCTGGATTGGATTGTGATGAAGTGTCTAGAGAAAGATCGATCCCGTCGTTACGAAACGGCCAATGGTCTGGCTCTGGACCTCAACCGACATCTCAATCATGAACCGGTCCTAGCGTGTCCCCCAAGTGCCATCTACCGATTTCAGAAGGCATGGCGGCGTCACAAAGTGACTGTGAGTGCGGGAGTCGTCGTTGCGGTGTCGCTTATCATTGGACTTTCTGTGAGCCTTCAACAAACCGTCGATGCCAAGAAGGCGCGAATGGAGGAGGCCGAGCAGCGTCAAGTAGCAGAGACGAACGAGGGGCGCGCCAATCGTGAGGCTGTTCGAGCCAAGGCAGCTGAAGAGCTGGCAGAAAGCCAAGCGGAAGAGTTTCGACACATGGCTTACGCTGCCGATATGAATCAGGCTCAGCGTGCTCAAGAACTTGGCAACCTCGGTGAAGCGCTCGCCTATCTGAATCGCCACCGTCCTGAGCCGGGGCAGAAAGACATTCGCGGTTGGGAATGGCGCTATCTTCGGGGACTCTGTCAAAGTGAAAGCCTATATAAACTGGCGACCGTCGATGGGAGGTTCTTCCATCTAGCTGTGACCACCGATGGGCAGTGGCTCTTTACCCATCCGTTTGCGTTCTATACCGACTTTGAATTGGCTGGATTCAATCCCGTCATCTTTGATCTGCGAACACGGAAGAGTGGCCGCCCGGAGTGGCTGCCAGAGGGGGACCGGGTCCTCCGACTCGCATCGGCGCAACCGCTTGTCGTTACCGCTTCGGAGACCGATGAGGCCATTCCGATGGTGCGGATGTTGAACTATCAAACCGGACAATCCCGGATCCTTGCGATGCCCAATATGCCGCTTCTGGCTCGATTCTCAGGGGACGGCGGGACCCTAACGACGGTTCATCACTTCGAGCAGAATACGAGTCGGGCTCGATTCAAACTTTTCTCCTGGAACACTGAAACAGGAGCACTAAAGGAGGAACTCGATATTGGGCACACCTCACCGAGGGAGGTTCCAGAGCTATCCGAAACGTTTGCGCTGTCGCCCGATGGAGCCCACTATACGCGATGTAAGGAAGAAGAACGCACGACCTTACAACTGAGGGCGATTGCGACGGGCGAGGTGCTTTGGGAAGCGTTGACCGAAGACGGAATACTCGGAATGGTCGCGTTTACCCCTGACGGGAGTCGAGTCATCTCGACGCCGAATCAGCGAAGTGGTCAAATGAAAGTCTGGAACGCGAACACGGGCGAGCTTCTGGCCACGTTAAGGGGACACCGAGCTCACGTCACGAGCATGAATTTCACGGATGAGGGGCGTACTCTCATTAGCACGAGCGCCGACCACACCATACGTCTTTGGGATGTGGAAACAGGCGAGCCTCTTAGCATGCTTCGAGGGCATAACGAGGAGGTGCGAGCGGGAATCATGCATCCTGATGGCAAAACCTTTTTCAGCGCCAGTTTTGACGGAGAAATACTGGCTTGGCGGCCATCGCTTGCCGGTCGCAGCTCTCTGCATCAAACAATCCAGCGATTGGGAGTGCGGGGTCGTAGAACTTCGTGGCGCTGGGCCTACGCTGCCGACGGTCGATCCATCGTAGCCATCCACAACGACGGACATCTCTATCGTCATAGCGGGCGATCGTTTCAACTCCATCAGAGGATTACGGATTTTCCCCTTGAGGACTCTCACATCCGCTTCGGGACGACCGGCAGTGTCGCTGTGGCGAACGATCCCAATGATAACCTGATCAGGCTGGATTTTCCCGATGACACAGTGCAACGGCGTGTTCTCGGCCATTTCAAAGGGCGGCGCCCTATCCTAGTCGATGATACGAATAGCTTCGTTGTGCTCGCGAACATCAACACCGGGGGAACTGCTTTGCTGATTGATCTAGAAGACGGCTCCGTCAAAAGCAGAATCATCGTCCCTGAAAGTGGAGGGGCTAGAGCCGCCTCCGCCGACGGGGAGTGGCTGGTAGCGAGAAGCGAAGATATGTCAACGCCCCTTCAACTATTGAGCACAACCGATCCAAGGGGCCGCATTGTCACACTAGGATCGGAGGCCCGCTACTTCATTAGGGCCGCATTCAACTCGAACCAAGAGCTCGTTGCGGTGACTCGCGAACCACACCTCACGGAGGTGCACTCAACAGAATCCGGAGAACGCCTGCACCAATTCAACGGACACCTCAACGGGGCCAAGGTCGTAAACTTCACGCCCGACGGGGCCCGACTCGTGACGGGCGTCTCTGGCGATGATGCCTTCAAATTCTGGGAACTCAGGGAGGATCGTCCTTTGCAACTCCTCACCCTCCGAGTCGATGCCATGTTCCAGTTCGACATACAATTCTCTCCTGACGGAAACTCCATGAGCAGCGTCGATCAGCTCGGAACCATCCACATCTGGCGTGCGCCCTCGTGGGAAGAGATTGAGGCCATGGATGCGGAGTTGGAATGACGAGTGCCGGAGTTTAAGGGAAGAGCCCAACGTTCGCGAGCGACCCTTCAGGCCGCGATTTTTGATGTTGTTTTGTACACCGGCCTAAAGGCCAGAGCTCTGTGCGGTAGGGCTTTCAGCCCTTGGGGTTCCATAATGGTGTATATTGGCGACGAGGGATGTGAGAGATCTGATAAATCAGCCTGGCTGTTTTGAAACGGCCTGTGTTCCATTAAGTCCATAGTTTTCCCCGCCGGTGTTAACCATCACAGAGATTCGAAGTATCCCATGCGATCGGTCTGCTGTCCCTAAACCAATTAACGTTCAACAAACCTTTGGGCTGAAAGCCCAACCGCGCAAAGGGTAGGGCTTCAGGCCTACCATATCGCAACCAAATCAATGCGGCCTGTATGGTCGCTCGCGAACTCAATCAGTCCCACACGTATTGTTCGTCATATTTTACCCTATATCTCTTGAGGAACTGTCGGTACTCATCTTCAAACGAAACGTTCTGATGATGCTGTTTCTGATTGCGAATATAGTTCGCCGCAGTTTCCACATCTGCGGGGCCGACACTGAACCATCCGTATCCATTCTGCCAAGAGAATCGACCCAGCTCCTGAATCGTCTCGTTAACCCAACGCGATGAATCACCCTTGAGCTGTCCGATAAAGCTTTGATCGTTCACCGATTTTGATTCTCGGATCAACAGGTGCACATGATCTTCCGTGCCGTTGATTTCTAGCAGATGAGCCTTTGCTCCTCGAACAATGCCGCCAAGGTACTCATACAATCGAGGTTCTATCTCGGCACTGATCATTGGCTCTCGGTTCTTGGTTGAAAACACGATGTGTCCGTATTTGCAATGGAGCGACTGGGGCATTCCATCAAGGTAGCACAGCGTTAATTCGCGAGCGACCCTTCAGGCCGCAATTTTTTAACGTTCTATCATACACAGGCCTAAAGGCCTGAGCTGTATGCTGCCGGGCTTTCAGCCCGAGGAATGTGTGGTAGCGACCCAGGCGATCTTTCTTGAGGGGGAAAGGGTCGAGTTCTAATTCAGGGCCAATTTTACTTGGATAGGGAGAACCTATCATACTTTTGGGTATAGGCATTTGTAATAGATAGGTAGTCGTTCGAGTTTTTGGACTGAAGGCCCAATCGCACGGAGCGTAGGGCTTCAGCCCCACGACACCCCGCCAGCAATTCGATACGGCCTGAAAGGTCGGCCGCAGTCATTGGAAGATGATAAAGGAATGAATGTCCACGAACGAGTTTTGAGGCCGCGATTATTTGACGTTCTTTCATAGACAGGCCTAAAGGCCTGGCCTGTGTGCTGTCGGGCTTTAAGCCCGAGGAATGCGTGATGGAGACACTGGCGATTCTTTTTGAGGGGTAACGGGTCGCGTTCTGAATTAGGTCCAATTTTGTCTGGATAGTAAGAAGGCATCATACGTTTGGGTAAATGCCTTTGTAACCGATAGGTAGTCATAGTCATTCGGGTTATTGGGCTGAAGGCCCAACCGCAGGGAGCGTAGGGCTTCAGCCCTACGACAACCCGCCAGTAATTCAATGCGGCCTGTAAGATCGCCTACATTTCGAGCCCTTCACGATGCTATGAAGACTTTTTATTGGGATGCTGTTAACGTAACGTGTCTTAAAAGAAAACTGATAGGAATGTCAGCGTGAATTCCTTAGTGAGGATAGAGCGACGCTGAAAACATGAAGTCTGTAGAGGAAGAGTTTGATGGAGAACCTGGAGATGCTCCTGTTACAGGGATTCCTAAGTTGACCCACTGTTCAGATAGACCTAGCATTTTATCTTGGAAATTTGATGACTGTTGGGTGTAGAGCTCACGATGAAATTAGATTCGCGTAATAGTTCTATTCTCTTGCTTGGGGTGGCTATAAGCACTGTCTCGCTCATTGCTTTGGCTTATTTCTCGTCGGGAAGCGATCCTCGCTTGGGCGATGCTGATTCTTGGAACGGTCTTGCAGGAGCGCCTCTGAGGATTGAAGCGCGGGGTAGTGATCGAGATTGGAATTTTTCCTACTTAGGGCCCGATGGGACTCTTGATACTTTGGATGATGTCAAAAGCACTGGAGAACTGAGCCTGCCTGTGGGGGCGGACGTGGTGATCGATCTTCGGAGCAATGACTATATTTATATTTTCTCGTGCCCTGAGCTGAACTTGAAGGAAATCGCCGTGCCAGATCTTGAATTCTCAATCTCCTTTACGGTCGATCGTCCAGGTATTTTCAATTTGCTCATGGATCCGATGTGTGGATTCCGATTGCCCCCTGGGGAGACGATGGGCAGAATCAAGGTTGCTAGTGCGAGCGATTTCCATCAATGGCTTCGGGAGCGCTAACCCTGAACAATGGTTCACATCTCATCGTTACCATGAGTACGCCTCATTTATCAATCGATCCGCGCCGCCTTGCACTGGCACTCTTCTTGATCAACGGTCTGGTCTGGCTAGCGGGCTGTCAAAACGAGGAGCGTGACTCAGGTGGAGCCAGTAAACCTGCCGAAACGCCTGTGGTCGATTCGGAACGGCAACTCGAGAGAGCCCATCCGGGCGTGCTTGGTTGGATCACTCCGTTTGAACTGACGGACCAGGATGGAAGTCGATTTTCTTCCAGTCGACTGACTGGCAGGCCTTGGGTCGCCAGTTTTATCAATACGGGCGCTGAATCCTACACCACTCGACAGATAAGTCTGCTCAAACGCCTGCGGGATCGTTTGGCAACGATGGGAAGCGGCGATGGCGCGGAAACGGTCAGCTTTGCGATCGCCCCTTCCATCATTACCCCAGCCGCCTTAAAGACCTTCACAGTTGCAGCCGGTGTTGATGAGAAGGGATGGAAGTTTCTGACCGGGGGGCTTGAGGAGGTGCGGACAGTCGTGAATCAAGAGAGCTTCAAAACTGCCTTTGGTGCGGGAGGAGAGGAGTCTCAAGGCTCCATTGAACGCCCTGGTTTCGTATTGGTGGATTCCTATCAGCGAGTTCGCGGATATTACGATTCGGAGCGTTCGAGTGTCATCAACGAACTGATCACGGATATGACTGCCTTGGAATCTGAAATCGTTAATATTCCCGCCGACGTTCGAGACCCTGCATGGATGAAGGAACGGGCGCAGGCTCAGTTGGCAAGCGCCGACTCAATCCGTGCCTTTCATGGGTTTTCCTTCACTGATCAGAGAGAAGCAAGTGGGATTCGATTCACGCACAAGATAGTGGACGACTCAGGAAAACGATTCAAAGGCGTGCACTATGATCACGGTTCAGGGATTGCCGTGGCGGATGTTGATGGGGACGAGCGATTGGACATTTATTTCGTCAATCAAGTGGGGGGGAACGAGCTCTGGCGGAATCTTGGTGACGGAAAATTTGAGAATATCACCGAGCGGGCGGGGGTATTCGTGAGTGATCGTATCGGAGTCTCAGCTGCCTTCGCAGATATTGATAACGATGGCGACCCTGATCTCTTCGTCACTGCCCTGCGGAAGGGGAACGTCCTGTTTGAGAATCTTGGTGGCGGAAGATTTAGAAACATTACTGCCAGTTCGGGCTTGGCCTACAAGGGGCATTCCTCGGCGGCGGTCTTCTTCGATTTTGATCGGGATGGGCTGCTCGACCTTCTTGTCGCGAACGTCGGTCAGTACACCAAGGACGAAGTCACGAAAGTGACAATGGAGAGTATTCGAGGTGAGGCAGAAATCGGGGATCAATATCATCTTGGCTTTGAAGATGCGTTTGCGGGGCACTTGAAGGCGGAGCGATTGGAGCCAAGTCGGTTCTATCGCAACTTGGGGAATCGTCGGTTTCAGGATGTGAGTGCCGATGTTGGACTCGATGATGAAGGCTGGACAGGCGATGCGGCCCCGGTTGATATCAATGCCGATGGTTGGGTGGACCTCTACCTGCTGAACATGCAGGGAGAGGATCAAGTTTTTCTCAATCGTGAGGGGAAACGGTTCGAACGGGCAGAGAAGGCACTGTTTCCTAAGACGCCTTGGGGCTCGATGGGGATTAAGGCGATGGACTTTGAGAACGATGGAGATCTCGATATCTTCATTACTGACATGCACTCTGATATGAGTGAGCACATAGGGCCTGATCAAGAGAAGGAAAAGGCGGCGATGCAGTGGCCTGAATCCTTTTTGCGAACCGAGGGTAGCAGTGTTTTTGGTAACGCATTCTTTCGCCGGACTGACGAGGGACGGTACGACGAAGTTTCGGACCAGCTAGGTGCTGAGAACTATTGGCCTTGGGGATTGAGCGTCGATGATTTGAATGCTGATGGCTTCGATGATGCTTTTCTGACTTCGAGTATGAATTTCCCCTTGCGCTATGGGGTGAACTCTCTCCTGCTTAACGATGGCGGTGAGCGGTGGCGTGACGCCGAATTCATCGTCGGGGTGGAGCCTCGCGCTGGCGGTTTGGCCATCCCTTGGTTTGAACTCGAAATGTTGGGAGCGGATCGAGAAGCTCCGGTACTGGAGATTCTGAAGAACGAAGGGGCGGATCTTGCTAGCTTTCCGGGCCGGGTGGTTGTTTGGGGGGCGATGGGAAGCCGATCATCCGTCATCTTTGATTTAGACGATGATGGTGATCTAGATATTGTGACCAATGAAATGAATCATCATCCTATGGTCTTGTTGAGTGATCTGTCGGAAACGAAGCCTGATTTCTCATTTCTCAAGGTGAAACTCATCGGGACGGCTTCGAATCGGAGCGCCTTAGGGGCCGTCGTTCGGCTCCGGGCAGGTGACCTTCACTTGATGAAGGTGAAGGATGGCCAGTCTGGCTATCTTTCCCACAGCGATTTTCCGCTCTATTTCGGTCTGGGTGCTGCTAAAGCGATTGATCAGCTTGAAGTGCGTTGGCCTTCAGGAATCGTTCAGAAAGTTGAGGGACCGGTTCAAGTGAACGAGATGATCACAATTACCGAAAAGGGAGATCGAGCTAAAGATGCGATCGCCACACCTCAGCAAACGGCATTCCTTGAGTCGCCTGAATCTGGGCCGATTCATGTTCATCCTGGAGGTGATATACAGGAGGCTCTTGAACTCGCCGCCAAGAGCTCAACGCGAAAGAGGATTGTCATCCACGGGGGGGAATATCGGCCTAAACGACCCGGGCAAGCGATGATCTGGTTCAACGAGCGCCACGACGGGATCACATTGGAGGCGGACGGAGAGGTTGTCTTGACGGCGGCCAATCCGGAGCTCGCCGAAAAGTCATCGCCGAGTTTTCCGGCGATTGTTAATCACGTCGTTTACTTTGGCGACGGCATTAGTCGCAAGACGGTCTTAAAGGGCGTCAAGATCACAGGAGCGAATGGGTTTGTGACGGACTCAGAAGAACCGGTCTCTATTCAGCCTCCCATGGAAGGAAGCAATCTCGAGAAGGCCAAATTCTTTTATACCGATGGCGGTGGTATCAAGATTTTTGGGCGCTCGTATCCGAGAATAGAAGACGTTGAGGTTTTCGATAACTTCACCAGTCCCTGTGGTGCGGGGGTTTCGGTGGAGCATCGAGGCCACATCGACGGCTCGAGGCTCAAGACGGTGTTGCTGCGCAATTGTGTGTTTCGTAACAATCGTTGTCCCATAAGTGGGGCAGCCGTTGATTTGTTGCATGGGAGCGGGGCTGAAATCGTCAATTGTCTGTTTGTGGACAATCTCTCGAATGGTCCGATGGATCAACGGGCCGAGACGCCTGGGAAGTGGAAGCCGCAGCACGGCTCTGGTGCCTTGACGCTTTTTCCCGGATCCCAGGTGATTGTCCGCAGGTGCACCTTTACGGGGAATCGGAATGCGGTTGATGATTCGAATCAGGGGAATCGGTATGAGGACTCGATTTTCTGGATGAATAATGCGGCTGGGGGCTGGCCCCCGGGGTCGCGATACGAACTTGATCTGGCTTCTGGCATTGGAGTGAATGGTTGTTTTCTTGGGGGAGATCTTAGTGACTTGCGAGATGTGGTTGATAAGGATCAGAATGTTGTCGACTGCTCGGATCCTCAGTTCGACGACCAGTATGTTCCGCAGGCCCAAGAATTTGAAGAGGTGGGTTATCGACCTCACTAAGTAAGGGTGAGGGCGGCAAATTCTCAATCTGACTTGGAACAAGCTTGACGAATCAATCGGGAGCCCGACAGTTTATGGCCATGGAACGTATTCGATTCAAGTCAATCCGTGAGGTGCTGACGCAAGGCGTCAGCTCGGCGTGGAATGATCGCCTGAATCGGATCCCTGGCTTGGGCTTGATTTGTTTCTGTTGGCTCTTAGCGGGATGTAGCCAAGAAACAGAGCCGACCAAACCATCCGCGAGTGGCTCGGCGTCGGTCCCATCCGAAGAAGCCCTTCCTCTAGATGGTTCTGCGACTAAGGCTACGATATCCGAAAAATCGATTGTTAGCGATGGGGCTACCAAGGAAACCGTGAGTGAGTGGAGTGCGGTTGTGAAGTTGCAGTGGAAGAAGATTGCAGCGGCATTGTTGCAAGAGGAAGGGGAGGCATCCCTTCCTGACTCGCTTCGGTTGCCAATCCAAATGTTCGATTCAACGACCTTGCAATCGAGCGAACTCCATCGAGGGCGATCGGTACGGGTCACTGAAGTCCGCGTTCCGGAGGCTGGAAAAACCATTCAAACCGAACCGCGAGCCTTCATGGCGGATCTTCGAGAACGCTTATCGATCGGTGAAGTCAATCCACAGAATGTCGTTCACCTGAAACTATTTTCAATCAACCGCGAAGGGGAGTCTTTGAAAACGCGCCAGCGGCTGACGGCACAAGGTTTCATAGGCGGAAAACCGGCCCATTCGTCAGCGGTTGTGGATGCGATGTGGTTGCTTCCAGGGAGTGACGCTGAGTCAGCCGTCCCTCGCTTGGTCGAGTGGTCGATGCCGGTACTAATGAGGAATGAACTAGGCGGAGACGAGAGGCTTGGCTTTGACGATATTGCTGGCAAGGTGCTTGGCGCCAATGCCTCGTGGAACGAGCAGTTGCAGATTGGCATGAATACCTGGCGACGCCAGATTGAGCGTTCACTGAATCCTGATTTTCTTGGTTACCATGGTCTCTCGATCGGGGATGTGGATGGTGACGGGCTGGAAGACCTTTACGTTTGCCAACCGGGTGGTCTACCCAATCTCTTGTTCCGTCAGGAACCGGACGGAACGCTGGTGGATATTTCGGCAAGCTCTCGGACGGATTGGCTTGATAACACCACCGGATCGCTCCTGGTCGATCTCGACAATGACGGCGATGCCGACTTGGCCTTGGCGACCCGGACAGCCTTTCTGGTGATGGAGAATGACGGCAAGGGGAAGTTCTCGCTGGTGGAACGATTGACCACTCTCGGCATGGGCTATTCTCCTTCAGCAGCCGACTACGATCTGGATGGGGATCTCGATCTCCTCGTGCTACGTTATGCTGCCGACGGCAAAGTGGGCGATTTTCCGACGCCTCATCCGTTTCACAGCGCGCGAAACGGAGGGGCCAACGTGTTGCTACAAAATCAGGGCGGTCTCAGTTTTCTCGATGTCACAGACGACAGTGGCTTAGGTGTGGAGAACTACCGTTTCTCATTTGCGGCGTCCTGGGAAGACTACGACAATGACGGTGACGTTGATTTGTATATCGCCAATGATTTCGGTCCTAATCAACTGTTCCGAAGTGAAGGGGAGTATTTCATCGATGAGTCGAGTGAAAGTGGCTCGCAGGATTGGGGCTTTGGTATGTCGGCCACGTGGGCCGATTATGACCGAGACGGGTTCATGGATCTCTATGTCTCTAGCATGTTCTCGGGGGCAGGGAATCAAGTCGTGGCCCAATCCGATTTCAATGCGAATATGTCGGAGGAAACCCGCTCAAGATACCTCAAGATGGTGCGGGGGAATACCTTGTTGCAGAATTCTGGCCAGGGGCAATTCGAGGATGTGACCAGCCCGATGGCTGAAGGTTTTGGGGGCTGGGCTTGGGGAGCGAAGTTTGCTGACTTCAACAATGACGGATGGGAAGACTTGTATGTGGCTAATGGCTACATTTCTCAGCCCGATACGGACGATTTGTGAATGTTCTTCTGGAGGCGGGTCGCGCCTCAAATCCCTGAGGAGGGGCTTAAACCCACCGCCACACCTGGGTACATGCGGAATTTCCGCGATCTCAATGATCAGGTATCCCGAGGAAAGTCATTTAGCGGCTATGAGCGAAATGCGCTTTTCTTGAACCGAGCAGGAAGTGGGTTTTCTGATGTTGGCGCGATTCTTGGGGTCGATTTCGATGATGATGCGCGGGCTGTCGCCACGATGGATTGGGATCGGGATGGTGACTTGGACATGTGGGTCGCTAACCGAAGCGCCCCTCAGCTGCGTTTGCTTAGAAACAATCAAAGCTCGACCAATGCTTTTGTTGCCTTTCGTTTGATTGGCAATGGCCGAACGACCAATCGAGATGCGATTGGGGCCCGACTCACGCTTTCTCGAAAATCGGAGTCATCGTCGAAACAGATTCGGACGATTCGTGCGGGCGACGGGTTTCTCGCTCAATCATCTCGTTGGGTACATTTTGGATTGGGGGAGGCCGACGATCTCGAACTTAATATCCAATGGCCCGGGGGAGGCTCCGAGACCATCGCGGATCTTCAAGCCGGCAAGTGGTATACTATTGCTCAGGAGCAAGGGGTGCTCGGGGAACCTGGCTTGGCTTCCAATTCAATGATGCTGCCGACGACCTTGACTCCTGCCGTTGAAGAGGAATCGTTGAAGCCTGGCCGGAGTGGGTTTTGGGTGGCCAATCAGGTACCGTTTCCGAAGCTCGATTGCACGGACCCTGAAGGAGTCACGCGTTCGACCAGTGATTTTCTGGGCAAGCCGGTCCTGGTGAATCTTTGGGCTACGTGGTGCGCGCCATGCCTCGGCGAACTTCGAGAATTGGGTGAACACGCCGATGAGTTGCGTTCGATGGGGGCGACGGTGCTTGCGCTGAATGTGGATGGCTTGAATGTGGATGGCGTGGCGTCGACTCGATCGGATCCGAAACGAGTGCTTTCCCTGTCTCTTATACACATCTGACGCTGCCGACGA
>CAJXVR010000248.1 GCA_913061285.1 uncultured Verrucomicrobiota bacterium
TCTACACTAGATCGCTCGTCGGCAGCGTCAGATGTGTATAAGAGACAGACCGTATCGATTTGTTTGCTCAATGCCTGTCCGAGAAACTCATGACCTATGCAACCGGTCGAATCCCAAACTACGTCGAACGGAAAGAGATCAATCGAATCGTGACGGAAAGTCTCGAGAAAGGAGAAGGATTTCAAGACTTGCTGCTCCGTCTGATTGAAAGCGAAACGTTTGGTACGAAGTGAGAATAGAGGCGGTTTGATTGGTCTTTTCGGATTCGATCGAGTGTTCTTAACTTATAGTGTGAGTCTAAAAACTCGTTTTCCGATTTCCTTGGATTGGAAATGCCCATCTCTCATTTTTGAATAATCAAGGAAGGGTCAGAAGAGGAAGCATTTTGGCTGAATGAGTAGGGACTGTGTTGGCTTGTACCTTGCTCTTCAATTCTCGACTGATATTTTCAGACGCTCAATCGTTTCGTCCCATTGCGCAGACGCGCGATTGAGACAATCTCTCGCTCTAGTAAGGGTGCGGAGGCGTAGGGTAAAGCGACTTTCTCGTCCGATTCGTTTCGAGGACACCATGCCGGCTTTCTTCAAGACGTATAGATGTTTTGTGACTCCCTGTCGGGATAGCTTGAGTCCCTTTGCAAGTTGGACGATAGAATGTTGGTTCCCATCACTGAGGCGGGAAACGAGTTTGAGGCGGGTCGTGTCCCCAAGCGCTGCGAAAACCGGGGCAGATTGAATCGCGTCGTTAGCGTTCAACATGGGCGGCGACGTTCTTAGCTTGAATGTTCCAGCCTTCAATGTTGGAGCGCAACACCTCAAGGCGTTTCGCTTCAGGGAATTGTTGAAAACCTGTTTCCGTGATGGTGAGACGGGGCCCAGTTTCAATGGGTTCAAGCTTAAATTCGACTCGTACTTTGGCGCCTGGCGCGTAGTTGGTGTCAGGATCCACGGCACTCGGAGGCCACGAAAATGCGAAGAGCCGTTCGTGATCCATTTGCTCGGTTACCGAGATCCATTTCACATGCTCGTAGCCTGGAAAGGTAATGTTTCCGGTCGTGGTTTCGCCTACTTTGAACGGGCTATCCAGGCGAACTCGAAACCATTCGCCGAATTCTTTGTGATCCGTAATGGCTCCCCACACGCGTGCCACCGGCGCTGCAAGATCAACGATTTTTTCGATTTTGTCCTGATGAGTGTCTTCATTCATAATGCAACCTTTAGGTTGCGTTTAGCATGTTTGTCATCTGCCTGAAATGCAACCCTTTGGTTGCGTAATGTTGTGTGGTGTGTTGGGGGGGCGATCTAGCCGGTCTAGTGTTTCAAGACAGGAGCCGAATCTCCGGTGGCAACGATCCGTGACTCGCGGTGTTTCACTTGGACTGACGGGGGCTCACCACGAGATGAGAGGTGTTGCGATTGTCTCTTGGCGGGTAGATGGCCAGGGCGTCCGTTCAAAGGTTCAAAAATGTTTGGAGAAATACGTGATATGAAATCAATTCCATTATTTGCTTGGTTGTTGGCTTTAGCGATCCCCGCGATGGCTGGTCTTCCCGAAAGTCGAGAGAGTGAAGTGAGAGAGGGGCAGCGGGAACGGGCTGAGCATCGGGAAGGTCCTATTCCAAAGAATGGTGGCGATCCGGTTAAAGGGCGTGGAGGAACGCGAGAACGCCGCATGATTGTAGCTGAGAGGCCGATGAATCGTGCGGAACAAACAGCGACAGGCAGAGAACGAGATCATCGTCAGAGGGCGATGGAAATGAGAGAGCGGCAGGAGCGTAATCATCGTAAGACAACTCAAGAACACCGAGAGCACGATAATAAGTTGGAACAAAGGCAGCGCGAGCTCGAGCGTCAGGAGATGGAACTTCGGGGCCGTGAACGGGAACTTGAACTGCGGTATCGTGAGCTCAAGCTTCAGGTTCGTGAGTTAGAGCTCCGAGAGATGGAGCAGAAAATTAAGCAGTCGCGACAGGAGTTTGCTGAAAAATCCGAGCTCAGTCAGCGCCAACAGAAAGTGCAGCAGTGGCACAAGCGTGAAGGCGCCATGCGTCAGCGCAGTCGGGCATTGGGTAGTGGCTCCGCGCGTCGTGACGATGGGCGGCGCAGCACAACGGAAACGAAAGAACGACCTGCTCGACCGGAGAGACGTTAGAGCTCGAAATAATCTGGGTTTTCGTTCACTGAGAAACCGGCAGTGATTGCCGGTTTCTCTTCGATGTTGTATTTGTGTGGTTCCGATTGGTTGACCTTGATTTGCGAGGGCATGGCGATTGTAACTATGAATTCTAACGAAGAAAATACACTTGGTCTCGTTACCACAGTCCGTAGCAAAGAACCTTTGCGTTGCCTCTCGAACATGACCTGGGTTCTTATCGGTACGGTGCTGTCTCATTGTTTCATGCTCGCAGAAGCCGCGACTGAGAGGAGCTTAGTCAACGTATCTTCGATTGAAGAACTGCAATCCGAGATGGAGCGGAGCAACCATAGGATTGTCATGAAGCCGGGAGATTACTTGATGGGGACTCGAACATTCAGGCTCACCGGGAGTAACAACAGTGTTGATTTGACCGGCGTCTACTTTTCTTGGGTTGTTGGCGAGGCTGGTCGGGGCCGATTGAGCATCACGGGAGACGGAAATACCGTTCGGAATGGCGAATTCGAAGATCTCTATCAGGACGGCACACAAACGGTGACCGATTTCACCGCATACAACCGAGACCGTAATCGCCTCGCGAAGGGTGGGGGATCAAACGTTTCAATCACGGGAGACAATAATCGATTGGAGGGCTTCAAGATGACTGTCAGAGGCTCGTATCCCTACGGTTATGGAGCGATGTTCGGAATCGGGAGGAACCACTCGCTCAAACTGGATAAACACTGCGGGATTGTGATCAAGGGGAAGAACACTGTTCTCGATGGGGTTGAAGTGTATCAGAAGGCCTTCTGTCACGCTATCTTCATGCAACGTCCGGCCGACAATACCTTAATAAAGAACTCTCTTGTTGAGGGCGCTGTCAGAGCCACGAACGATATGTATGAGGAGACGGATCCCGATTCTTTGCCTTACAGATTTAACTATCAAATGCCTTTCAGCATCGTCGGCAGCCGAAATGAGCCGGGAGTAGCCATTCCACGGGATCACATGTTTACGATTACGGAAGATGGAATCCGGGTCTATACCGGCGGTGGCAGCGTCCGAGTTGAGAACACGGTTGTCAAGAAGACCCGAGGGGGGATTCGCTTGTATCTGGCGAGCGATGCCACGGTCTTAAATTGCAAAGCCATCGATTGCGGGTCGACTAATTTTAACCTCCCCAAGGGCGGGAAGATTTCTGGCTCGAGCGGCAACTTTGCCTATGGCCCCTTGAGTGATTTTAGATTGGGCCGATCCAACCAGAATATTGATATGACTATCTTGCCCTCTCCTCATGCTATGGGGGATCACAACATCGTGGATATCAATGGGGACGGTCATACGATTGTGTTTCGTCGAGCTCCCGGCCCGCTCGATAAGACGGACCGCTCGATTGTTGTGAGTGGAAAAAACTCTCACATTCGAAATGAAACCGAATACGCAATAGAATTAGCCTCCACTTCGAGTGGAAACACGGTTGCGAGTTTCGGAAAGGTGAACGACAAAGGTCAAAACAATCATGTTTCATCCCTAGACTAGACACCTGGGTTGGTTGAATAGAGAATTGCAAACTTTGATGAGGTGCCCTGCTGACGCGGATCTCTTTTCAGATTCCTGAGTCCTAATTCCTTGTCTCTGACCGATGTGGGGTAGCGAAGGGGTTTTTGTTTTTATATTGGGTCTAGGGACATAAGATTGCCTTTGTTCAGAGGGACACTTCACTTGGAGATTTGGAAAAGGATATGCTTAGTCAGTCAGAAATTGAAAAATATCATCGCGACGGTTTTGTCACCCCTGACTTTCGCTTGGATGAAACAACGCTTGATGATATCCGCGAAGCACACGCGCGATTGGTCAAGCGCCATCCTGAGTTTAGTGACTATTGCTCGGCGGTGTTAGCGTATGACACGTGGTTCCTAACGGTTGCTCGGCGTCCTGATATTTTGGACATGGTTGAACAGGTTATCGGCAGCGATATCGCGTTGTGGAATTCTAGTTTTTTTGCCAAACCTGCCAAAGTTGGAACGCGGACTCCCTGGCATCAAGACGGAGAGTATTGGCCGATTGAACCGCTGGCCACTTGCACCGTCTGGATGGCAATCGATGCCTCAACCACGGAGAACGGGTGCTTGCGCGTCATTCCTGGCTCACACAAATCGAGACGATTGGCCAAACACAACCGGAGCGAGGCTTCTAACATTGCCTTAAACCTGGAACTGGATAAAGCCGAGTTTGACGAATCAGAAGCCGTCGACATCGTCTTGCAACCCGGTGAAATCTCGTTGCACGACGTGTATCTTTATCATGGATCTGAAGCCAACGTCTCGGATCATGCTCGCCGAGGGATGACATTACGCTACATGCCTACGTCGTCCGTCTATTGTCATCAAAACGAGACTCGATTCGAACGAGAGGGGCCTTTGGAGATGTCGAATCGAACGGTCTATCTTATGCGAGGCAAAGATCAATCGGAGCAGAATGATTTTCGAGTGCGGTACTAAATTGTGAGGTCCGGCTTGCTGTGTTGCTAGGGACCTTGGGCGGATTTCACTTGCTTCGCGAAAGTCTTCAGAAGCAATCAAGGGAGACATTTTGAACCACGGATCACTCGGAAGGCACGGATTCTTCTTTTTTTGGACTAGCCTGTCTCGGGGGCGGTTTGGATGGAAATGAGATGTGCTCCTGAGCGCCGTTTTTCTGAGAGGATTCATCCGGCGAGAAACCTTGATTGGGCTACTTTTTCTTGATTTTCACGGCGGGCATTTTCGCGTCGACTTGCTGGCGCCATTGCTTAAGTCGCTGGTGCAACTTCTGGGCAAGTTCGGGCTGAGCGCCGGAGAGATCATGCTGTTCGCCGAGATCGTTCTCTAAATCGAACAGTTGTAGCGTATGGTTTTCGAAATATTCGATTAACTTGTATTTTCCCATTCGAACAGCGCCATTCGGACTTTGATAGCCATGATTGCTGTAGTGCGGAAAGTGCCAGAAGATTGGGCCTCGCTCGTAATTCTTGCCCTTCAGGGCGGGGACGAAGCTCTTGCCGTCCAGGTGTTGGTTCGGCAATGAGGGTAGTTCGAGCATCTCAAGAAGGGTGGGATAGTAATCCGTTCCTGTGACAAGCGCATGAGAGGTTCGATTCGCTTTGGTTTGCCCCGGCCAATAGACGATGAGTGGCACTCGAATCCCGCCTTCATAGTTCCAGCCTTTGGCCCCGCGCAAGGGGAGATTGGATGTCGAGAAGCGCCAATCGAGTGCTTTTCGGGGTTTAGTGATCTCGCAATACTGGTTCGAGGCCGCCATGCCTCCGTTGTCGGATGTGAAAATGATGATGGTGTTTTTTTCTAAGCCGAGTTCTTTCAGCTTTGCTCTTATTCTCCCCAAGCTTTCATCGACGGCTTCCACCATGCCGGCAAATTCAATGTTGTCCTGACGTTGCTTAACCCACCAAACACGTTCGTCTCGCGTGGTGTCGAAGTCCTGCTTGTGGGATATTTGTGTTAGTTGTTCGTCGGTTAATGGAGCCCCATCAGGATTGGATTCCAAGACAAATTCGGGGCCTTTCTGTTTCGGCATTGCGGCTAGTTTACGTCGGTATTTCTCGACCAAATCTTTGCGTCCTTGGATGGGGTCGTGTACGGCGAAGTGCTCAAGGTGAACAAAGAATGGTCTGTCCTGGTTCCTCTCGATGAAGTTCAACGCAGCATCCGTCAATTTGTCTGTAAAGTAGTCTCCTTCTTTGGCTGCTAATTTGCCCGTATAGGCAGGAGCGAAAGGATAGTAGAAACTGCGGACCCATCCGGTGATGGCTTCGTCGAACCCGTAGCTGATTGGATCGCTTTGGAGATGCGCTTTCCCGTAGTTGGCGGTTACATATCCGGATCTCTTGAGGGTAGTAGCCAGTGTGACTTCGGTTTCGGGCAACGCTTTCATCCTTTCGGCACTGTGAAGTTTTTCATAGTCCCGCTCTGGCCGCCCTCCTAGCCAGTCGGTAAGGTTGATACGGGCTGGATACTTGCCCGTTAGAATGCTTGCTCGACTCGGTGAGCAGACATGGCATGTAGCGTAGGCGTTGTCGAATCGAATGCCGTCTCTTGCGAGGGCGTCGATCGAAGGCGTTTCGTAGAACGTGCTTCCGTAGCAGGCGATATCCCGTTGCCCCAGATCGTCGACGAGGAAGAAAACCACGTTCGGCTTCTGCTGTGCGATCACACTTGTGAAAGCGAACGCATACAGAAGTGTGAATACGAATTTTAGCTTGAGGGCTAGTTTTGTTTTCATGGGAGGAAAAGGATAGGGTTCACAGGCTTTGCTCACTGCTCGGTGAGTTATTTTCTTGGTTGGAATTAGCTAAGTATTGAGGTCACTCCGTGAATTTTAGATAGGCTGGAGGGGAATGAAATCCATGCTGGCACCCCCTGCGAGCTTAGGTCCGATCTTTCGAACCAGTTTTCGTTGCTCGGGGTGGCGGTCATACACTTCCAAGTCTTCCGGTTTCTCGAAAAGGGCCACCTCACCGTATTGAAACCCGGCTCCGTGTGTCGATACATTCTTCCCAACCCAGAATTCTTTGAGGACAGGGATCTTGTCCTTGAGGCCTGCCAGTTCACGCATCAATTGTTCAATTTCTGCTTCTGAGACTTCCGGTTTGAATTTGAAGTAGTGGAGGTGATAGAACATTTCCTGCTTCTTGTCGTCAGCTAACAAGCTGTTCAGGCCGATAGTTGCCAGGCCTCCGGCTGCGAGTGCCTTTCGTCGACTTATCTCTCGGGTTGCTTCGTACGTGGATTTCATGTTCGTTTTGGAATGGGTGGGTGGCAGTATACTTTTTTTCATGGGATAAACTCAACCTTATAGAAAGACGAGGGGAGCCATAGTAGAGCTAATTGTTCGATTTACGAAGGCGGTAGGGACTTTGGGAGAATGGATTCGTTGTGACCCAGTGTTCGTGAACCGTCCGGCAACGAAAGAAGTCAAAATAGTCGGGATTGTAGGGGAGCCGAATGACGATTGGATGGAACATACTGCGAGCATTGTGACGGACTGTATTGATGAATTTATCAAGAATCATAGGAACTTAATTCATGACCGAGGAACGCAGTTTACATCAGCGTTCAAGACGATTCTTTGTCCGAGGCGATATTCTGCTTTGGCCCCCCCCTTCCGAGCGTCGGGTGGTTCCGGTCGAAGCGCTGTGCACAAATCGAATGATCTTCTTTGAAGAGGGCGGATTGAGAGGTACGCTCAATGAGCTCGAACTCTTCGACAGACGAGCACGGCCTCATCTAAGCATCGGAAACAAGGTGCTGCTATCCAACGAACATTGCCTGGCGAGTAGAGGAGTCATCGGCTTTCCGAGTCGACAGGGCGGTTAGTTGAATTACTAACATCGAAACGCTGGGGTAAATCTGGTGTGCTCGACTTTTGACACGTCGCCCTCGGAGGGGAGGTAGTTAATAGCGAATAACGGTCGCCGGAGCCCCCTTACGGCGAACGAGCCATTCAGTCCAGGATAGAGCTCCTTGGCCTCGCTCTCCAAAGGAAATGCTTTGGAGAGGCATCCGTCGTCCGTATGTGTCACTGCGATAGTGTAATATAGGGAGTAGTCTGTATTCTAGGTAGTTTGGTAGTGCGTGCGCAGGGGGAGGTGAACCTTGACGGGGTTGGCTGCCGAAGGCTAGGGTTACGGCCTATAGTGATATGATGTTTGTTCTTGATTTGGTGCAGCGTTGGCGACGACGGATAGCGCGGTTTAGGATGGAGCGTCAGCTCCCAAGGAAGCCAATGACCGATGCTGCGCGCGCACAAGCTGAATCATTTATAAAGATTTTCCTCCCTAAATAGTAATGCGACACGAAAGGAACGAAATATGGCTTGGTTTGACAAAATAAAGGACGCTATTAAGGACACGACGACGCTTGATGTCGTGACAACGAATGGTTCCATTCAGCTGACGAGTGAAGATATGCAAGGTGGCTGGGAAAACATCGCAAACTCTGTTTCTGAAAAGATCAAAGCTTCAAATGTCAATGTGGTCGCTTACACCCACTCGCAGTGGGATGCTGACACGTTCATGTTTGTGAAAGAGAATCTATCTGAAGCTGAACAAAAACTGGTGGAATCACATGCCGCTGTCGTGGACGCTTCTCACGCGACGCGTCGTGAAGCCGTAAAACTGGTGAAGGATTTTGTTGGCTTGAAAGTTGATTAATGCCCCCGGAGGGTCAGTTCGAAAGCGACGCTGTTGAAGTGTCGTGGGGGCGCTTGCGGAATGAGGTGATGCCGCGGATGGGTGTCGATGAACCCGCATGGACAGAAGAGCCTGAAACGGCCTATCGGCGAGGCGATCCTGCCGAGCGTGAGATCCTGATTCAGCACTTGACAGATTTGGGATATCTTCCGGAAGGGGCTAGTAGTGTTTCGGATTCAACGATTCGTGATGCCGTTCTCAAGTGGCGTGAAGAGAATCAGAGTTTTACGCCTTCTTATCTTCGGTTCAACACGATGAGCACTTGTCGTGAGTTTCTTGCCTCGGGTGAGATGCAGCGCTTGGCGGCTCAGGTGGGTTTGGAGAATGAACTTCAGGTCCATCGGCTGCCAGCCCCGGGGGAAAGGTCCCTGCTTGCGAGGGTGGTTCATTTTCGAATGAAGGTCTTTAATCTCGGCACGGGGACACTCGCATCGGGTTTTACTGACGAATTGAGTGATCGACTTCGGGAGGTTGCCGATCAGCTCAAGATTAAAGATCAAGAGGGCCTATCCGCTGAGTTGAATCTTGTTCAGCAACTGGGAGATGTGACCGAACTGACTAGTAGTCTGATGCGTCGGTATGGAACCTGGGTGTTTGTTTTTCGACACAATCCTGCCTTGCTTAGCAACTCTGTAGCTATGCGCATGGATACCTTAGAAAAACCTAACAAGCATTTTATTCAACTCCATCAGCCGACACGTGAGACCTACGAGCGTCTATTTATTTCCAGTGGACGCCATATGCGAAAAATCGCTTCCAAGGAAGCCAGGGTAAGGAATCTATTCGGTGCCGATGGTTTTCGTTACTATGGAGCGGCTAAACCGCTAAAGTGGATTCGTCGTGCTATTGAGACTCGCATGACGGCTGAGGAGGCGAGTGAACATTTCATCAACAGACTTGGGCTGGGGATATTGCAGCTCAGACTTTGGGCGCTCGGCTATTACAAGGGGGAAGTGGACGGGGCTTGGGGGCCCCTTAGCTTCGCGGCACTGCAGCACTTTCTAGCCGATGAAAAAGTTGAAGTGAAAAAATTGGTCCGAGCACTAGCCGGTGGGTATATCGCCTTGAATCTACGTTACTTGTTCAAACGAATTCTCCCCAAATTGGAAGAGCCTGCCCGAGCGGTCGCAATCACGGATCTCAATCAACTTCAGGAAGAGGTGTATGCTCGACTTGAAGACTCGGACGGATTTGACTCGGTCCAGCAGTCCTACGCCCTAATGGATCGTGATGAACAGCTTTTGATGTCAAATACGACTCGAAGGCGCCGGCGTTATCACGGGCGTCGAGGAATCTTTGCGGCCATCGGCAGATTCTTCAAACGAGTCTCTCGATCTCTAAGAAAAGCCGCCAACGCAATCCTGAAAGGAATCAAGTCTCTGGTGAGTTCTGCATTGCACGTGTTTCGTCACTTCGCGCAGAACATTCGAAAAGGGATTCGAGTCATAGGATTGGCGGTCAAACGATTCAATTTTTGGCTGCTAAAGAAGCCGTTCATCTCCGGAGGTGAGATTGAGCCTCACTTTGCCTTGTCGAGATTCGACTGGGATGGTGACGCCTTTCACTACGTCCAAGATGGTACCTCCACGCAACTGATAAGCCGGCATCATCGTTCGATCAGACGAATGAACCTGGCGTTTGCGATTGTTTCACGCCTCGCAGTGAAGGCTATAAACGTGATGGTGCTGGCGGTCACATACAATTGGTTTCGAGTCGCCTGGACGTTGGTCAAATTGCTCACTGGAGGATTTTGGAAGGAACTCAAAGTCTTGATTCGAAGATATCGCGAAACCTTTGCGGTCGAACAACCCGTCCTAGTTTCGGCATAGGTCTTTGATTCGGGCCCATTGCAATGGAGGCGTCTAAGCTCGTAGAAGAGCACGTCGGACGTGAGAGAGGATTTGTTGCAACCCGTTGCGGGGGGATTGTGATGACTCAGAATGTGCCTCCCCGGCCTCGAAAGTCATTCGTATGCTAGCCTGTCGCCCTTCGTTCAGTAGGCTCTAAATCTGCCAGCTCCAGCCGAGGATTATGACGATCGCGCAGAGTCCGATGATAAGGGTATATGGCTCAGACGAAGGCCAGGCGCCCATCATGGCTGGGAAGACGATCCCAACGAAGCATAGGCTGCTAGCGGTGACAACAATTGCAGCTTTGGTTCTTCTTTTCATACTTCTCCAATAGTAGCTGATTTCCTGGAGGCTTCTAGCCGTGGATTGCTTTGTTTGCGGCGTTCTTAGTGTTTCTTCAACCCTTGGTGGTTTCATTTTCTAGAGGGGCGATTCTCGATGAGTGCAGGATTGGTATGAGGCTGAGCAATGGTTGGTTGGTTGTGCTCGGGGGGGAGGGTTACGTTGATATTGATGAGATGCACATTGAAGAACGAGATTAAAATATCGAGATGTCAGAGAGCACTTGGGTTAAGGAGTCGAGGATTGGGTGTTCTTTTAGGGGGGCTACTTCTTTCGCAGCTCGCTGAAGCTGCGACATACGTGAATCGTTATGTCGACGCAGCGGGGCGAGAGCTGTCCAGGCCCGTCGAATTTGTAGGGGAAACAAAATGGGATGTAGGGGGAAGTCCTTACGTGGTTGAATTGGATTTAACGGTTGGGCAAGGGGCGAGCTTACAAATCGATCCGGGAGTAGTGGTGGAAATAGAAAGTAAATTGGCAGTTCAGGGCGTTCTTACTGCAAAGGGCGTTACCTTCCAAAGTCCCCCGGATCATTCCTGGAAGGGGATTTATTTTGGAATGGATTCAGGGGCGTCGGTGATTGAAGACTGTCAAATCTATGGCACGGGCGTCGAGCAAGGTTTCTACTACGGCAAGTGGGCAAGGGTTGCAATTTATGCGGACAACGCTTCGCCAACGATTGTTGGTAACACGGTTCGCCCAACGCAGGGGAATGGGGTCGAGGTCTATCACTCGAATGCGGTTGTTAAGGGGAACTCGTTTGTGCTCTCCAATCCTGCAAGCTATCCGGTATTGCTGAATGACGGGAATTCGTTCCCGGTGATGGGAGGAAATCAGATTAGCGGAGAGGGAATAGCTGGTGTCGGGTTGCCCGCAAATCTCACCATTTCGGAGAGAGGGCGTTGGAACCATCCCGGTGATGGAATGCCTTATTTGCCTGCAGGGGATGTGACCTTAGCCGTTGGCGCGGAGTTGTCAATTGATGCGGGTGTGACAATTCAGAGCAAGGGGAAATGGTCGGTATTAGGAGCGCTGAAGGCTGACGGGGATTCTGGGAATCCTGTCCGATTTCATGGCCCTTGGAATGGGATTTATTTTGGACCGACAGCCGGTGAGTCGGCACTCCGTTTTGTCGAGTTTCAAGGAGGTGGGACCGGAGAAATTGGTTTCTTTCAAGGAGCTTGGAGAAAGGCATCTGTCTATCTCAATGAAGTGGATCTGATCATGGAGGATGTTGTCGTCGACGGCAGCGCGAGCGTGGGAGTAGAGCTCTACAATTCCTCGACGACCTTTTTGAGAGGAGCGATCCGAAACTCGGCGCTCCATGGGCTGGTCTCCCGTGGGACGATCCAACCACGTTTGGTTCACACGTCGATTGACTCCCATTCCTCAGGGGATCACTACGTGGTTTGGTCCGAGGTGAGTAGTGTGCCGGTGCCCGATGGCCTTGTGTTTGAGAACAATGCCCGGCAAGGGGTGCAGATCGTGGCCGGCAGTCTCTCTGAGGATCGAAGTCTGATCCATTGGGGTAGCGACGTGCCATACGTGGTGACGGGAGACCTGTCTCTTATACACATCTCCGAGCCCACGAGACCTCTCTACATCTCGT
>CAJXVR010000249.1 GCA_913061285.1 uncultured Verrucomicrobiota bacterium
GCTCTGGAGCGCGGACGGAATCGATCGCGGCTCGAAGCTCGTTCACAGAGGGACGAAAGGAGCGAGTATAGACAATCTCCCAGAGGTCGTGACTGGTAGAACCGCGGATACCATTCAGAACAACAAAATCTGAGTTCTTGGTCCCCTCTCCTCGATCAGGTGAAAAAAATTGATTGAGGGCCAGGTGATTTGAATCGTCCACGACCAGTTCTAGGCCCGTTCGATCGGCAAAAAACAATGTACCGCCTGAACTCCCGTTGTCATCCTTCTCTAGCCCAACCAAGACCACTGGAAGCCCGTCAGGATTACCGCCTAGGGCCTGATAATACCGATTGATGTCTCTTTCCGCGACCGCGGAATTATCTCGACAGATACTTCACCAGTAGAAAAAGAAGTCGAGAACGATGATCGATCCCTCTAAGTCTGAGAGCTGAAAAGGTTGTCCCGTCCTGACGTTGGTCAGCTGGAAATTCGCAGCAACCTCCCCAAGTTGCCGAGTCTGCCCCCTACTCAAGGGAATCAAGGCCATCAGGCCAAGATAACAACAAAAGATCAGACGAAGGAATCTCAAGTATTGGCGACACGATGCGCCTCGTTCACTCCGCTGACAAACATGCTTGTTCTGCGCGTTCACAATCAAGTGACGTTAGTCGGTTCCGTTTATTCCCATAAAAATCACCCGGCGCTAACACTGGAAGTCGTGACTGGCAATTCTGAAGAGTCTGCCGATCGCGCGAAGTAGGACAAGAATTTAAGAAAGCGCCCCCAAAAAAGCAACCAAACGACGACACCGTTAGAACCGACCCTAAAAACGTAACAGAAGGGAAAGAAAGAGAATGTTTTCTCTAAAGCAATAGAAAGACCACAACATGAGAAGAAAAAATAAACCCCACAGCAAGATCACAGTGCTCATCGGAGCGCTCTGCCTACTCGGTATCGCTCACGCCAATGCAGCCGGCCTGCTGATCGCTGATGGCGGGCTTGGAGGAGTCCTCGAAATTCAAGCGCAGGACGTCAATGTCACTATTAACAACGGGGTCGCTGTCACAGAAATCACTCAGACATTCCTCAACATGGAAAATCGCCAGGTCGAAGCGCTCTACACCTTCCCCGTCCCCAAAGGCGCCTCGGTGGCAAATTTTAGCATGTGGATCAATGGAAAAGAAGTCATCGGGGAGGTTCTCGAAAAAGAGCGCGCGAGAGAGATTTACAATAGCTACAAACGAGTCAGACGCGACCCGGGACTCCTCGAACAAGTGGACTACAAGACCTTCGAAATGCGAATCTTTCCCATCGCCGCCCACGCCGAACAAACGGTACAAATCGCCTACTACCAAGAGCTCGACTACGATCACGACTGGGGAAGCTACCTCTACCCACTCGCCTCCTCAACCCGACAAGATCTAAGTGAGCAGACGAGTGGACGTTTTGCGCTCCAATTCAACGTGAGATCGGCAGTGCCGATCGCATCAATGAATAGCCCCAGTCACCCAACAGAGTTCGAAATAACCCGGCACTCAGAACAAGTATACCAGGCCAGTCTTGAACTCAACAACGCTCGCCTCGACAAGGATATTGTCATCGCCTACCACATGGCTCGACCCAAGACCGGCTTCGATCTCATCACTTCAAAACAACCAAACGATGACGGCTTCTTTGCACTCTCCCTGACTGCCGGAGACGAACTCGCAGAATCCAATCAAGGAATGGATTACGTTTTCCTGCTCGACGTTTCCGGGAGCATGGCAAACCAAGGAAAACTCATCCTTTCAAAGGATTCAATCGGAGCATTCATCAATGAGCTCAGTGACCGCGATCGCTTCGAAGTGATGACCTTCAACGTCCGACCAGATCTGGCGTTCAAGGCACTCCGCCCCGCGATCGAAGGTAACAAGAGCGAAGGCATCCAGTATCTCACCTCCAAAGGAGCACGAGGTGGCACCCTGCTAAACCCCGCCATCAATACGGCCTATAAGTATTCCGACCCTGACCGCCCACTCAACGTCGTAATTCTCAGTGATGGCCTGTCTGAGCAGCGAGAACGCCAAACGCTCCTCACCCTTATTGCGAACCGACCAGAAAATGCGCGTGTCTTTTGCATCGGCGTTGGCAATGGAGTCAACCGCCCGCTTCTCGAACAACTCGCGAAGGATTCCGGAGGGCTTGCAGCATTCATCTCCCGCGGTGATGATTTCGAGAGAAACGCAAAAGCCTTCCAACGAAAACTAACCCGTCCCGCCATTCAAGACGTCCAAGTCAGCATTGAAGGCGTGGGAGTGAGTGATCGCGTTCTCACCTCGCTCCCTAATCTTTATCATGGCTGCCCGCTTCGGGTCTATGGACGCTACCGTCAGGCAGGAACCGCCAAAATTCAACTAAGCGGCACGATCAACGGTGTTGCCTTCGCAAATACCACGACGCTCGAATTCCCAGACATTGACAGCGACAACCCTGAAATCGAAAGAATGTGGGCATGGCACAAGATTGACCAACTTCTCAAGTCAGCCGACCGAACTGGCTCAAGAAAATCAGCCATCGACCAGGTCATTCAACTCGGGGAAGCCTTTTCGATCGTCACTGAATACACCTCCTTCCTTGTACTTGAAAACGATGAGGAATACCGTCGCTGGAAAATCGAACGAAGAAACGCCCAACGCGTTGCGGGCGACCGAAGAGCTCAAGCAAACGTTCGGACGGAACTCGCGGCCATTCGGGATCGGGCCCTCAACAATATCGGTCCACTCGCAGCAGGCAAACCGAACGTTCAAAACAATCCCTCGGCATCAAGGCCCAACCAGCAACAACGACCAGCCAGCCAAAGCAGGAATCTCCCCCTCGGAAACAGCCGAGGTGGCAGCGGTCCGATTGGGCCTCTCTTCCTGCTCCTCGTCTTTGGTCTTAAGGCGGCAATCCGAAGCAAACGATAGTCCAAGCGACAGTGACCAGGGACCTCTCAGAATCCCTGGTCACTGCTCGATTGCTCGTAATTCCAAGAAGACAAGCTCAACGATCCAAACTCGAGAAACCTCATGATCCCTTCACTGCTACGTCCAAACTCACCCCAATTAATCAGAGTGACTTTCGATCAATGGGACACTGGGCTTCTCCTGTTGATCGTCACGATTCTCAATCTCCCTCTTGCCTTTGGCGGATCAACCAACGTATTCCGATTTTCCTCCCAGTCCTTCCAGAGCACCCATTTCCTGCAACTGTTCACCCATCCCTTCACTCATGTTTCTTGGTATCATTTCCTTCTCGACGCTTCTGCATTCTTCACCCTTTATCCTAGCCTTCTTGAACGGCGTCCAACGAAGCGGCTCGCCTTCTTGGCCGCGACAGGGATCGGCAGCCTGACCGCTGCTCTGCTCTTCCATCCTGAAGTGGCCACCATCGGCTTCTGTGGACTTTCCGGGATAGCCCACGGCATGATGGCGGTTTGGAGTCTCCAACTGATTAAACACTCAATGAGCTCAAGGCCCACACGCCTACTCGGCTTCCTCAGCCTCACCGTTGTGATCCTTAAATGTGCGGTCGAACTAGTTTGGCAATCACCAGTGATTGGCTTCGCTCATTTTCACCTGATGGGCACCCCGATTCTCCCCAGCCATGCAGGCGGCGTCGTTGGAGGCCTCGTAGCATTCTTCTTGAGCCAATCGAATGAGGCGATCGGCAAGGAACCGATAGGGACAGCCTAATAACTCTCCCTCGTCAAGGCACACAGCCACATTCTAAGCATCTGAAATGTCGATAATACCGACTTGATGATGTGAAAAAACTCGGCATGATGGAGCCCAATACAACTATGTTCAAGAAACGCGCCGCCTTTACCCTTATCGAATTGCTCGTTGTTATTGCGATTATCGCCATTCTAGCGGGCATGCTCCTTCCTGCTCTCTCACGCGCCAAAGAGAAGGCGAAGCGAATAAAATGTGTTAACAATCTCCGGCAAATCGGTATCGCGATGACGATCTATGCCGACGATAATCAGGATAAACTGCTTCAAGCACGCTTTCAGTCGGTTCAAATCTCGCTCAATCCACCAGAACGAAAAGCTGCCGAGAGCGTTGGTTTGATCATCAACACCAATTCTGGCGTAGCAAAAATCTGGACCTGCCCAAATCGACCCAGTTTCCCAACATTTGAGCCACAATATCCCCAATGGAACATTGGCTACCAGTATTTCGGGGGTATTGAAGAGTGGAACAATCCCGCCGGGAGATTCCGCTCTCGAAGTCCCGTTAAGTCGTCAACCTCCCGCCCCGGTTGGGCCTTGGCTGCCGACGCAGTCCTCAAGATTGACAATTCCTGGGGCGGCGGACGTGACGAGGCATTCAAGAACATGCCCCCACACAGAGGGCCCAAAGGCCTACCAGAAGGCGGCAATCATCTCTACATGGACGGCTCAGCATCATGGGTCCGCTTCCAAAAGATGCTTTTTCTTCATAGCTGGAATGCCGGCGGTTCGCGAGACGCTTATTTCTTTCAGGAAGATGTTGGCGAAGAGCTTCAAGGCAAGCTAGAGCAGCTGAGAGCGGAATTCTAGTCGTTTGGATCTGTTTAGGATCGGCCCACCATAAACCGTTGACATTCTAATGTTTCATCGTCGGTTCCTCTCTGTCTTAGGCCTCTGCATCGGACTCTTGCCTGCATGCCTTCTCTCAGATTCCGGGAGTGTCCCTCGTCCTAACATCATTCTCATCTTCATTGATGATTTAGGATGGAGAGACATTGGATGTTACGGGAATTCCGTCGTTGAGACACCGAGGATTGATCAGCTAGCCTCGGAAGGGCTTCGCTTCACCGACTTCTATGCGGCGGGGACCGTTTGTTCCCCGACCCGCTGCGCTGTCCAATCCGGCCAGAATCAGGCCAGGATTGGGATCACGGACTTTATCTCAGGGCATTGGCGCCCCTTCGAGCGTGTCATCACTCCCCGTCCTACGATGGCTTTGCCGCACGATACCGTCACAATCGCCGAATCGCTTCGGGCGGCAGATTATGAAACCGGTTATATCGGCAAATGGCATCTTGGTAACGGCCCTGCGTTTCAACCAGACCATCACGGCTACGATTTCGCCGCAGTCATCAATGGACCTCACTTACCAGGCAAATTCAAAGTCCCAGGACATCCAGAGCTGGTCCCCAAACCTGGGCAATACCGCACGGATTTTGAAGCCGATCTCAGCATCGATTTCATCAAGAAAAATCGAAATCGCCCGTTCTTCTTGATGCTGTCGCCATACGCCGTCCATATCCCCCTTGCGGGAATGTCGGCAAAAGTCGAAAAATATCGTAGAAAAGCAGCGACCTCGGGAATTGATCTCCCCCATCCTGTATACGCAGCAATGATCGAGCATTGCGATGATATGGTCGGCCGTATCATCGACGCCGTGGATGCCGAAGGGCTCACCGAAAAAACGATGATCGTATTCACCTCAGACAATGGAGGGCTCTATCGCCGCTACGACTACAATCCTGATGCCGATGATACGGTAGCAGACCTGAGCCCACTCCGGGGCGAAAAAGGGAACCTTTATGAAGGCGGCGTACGCGTGCCTTTGATCATCAAATACCCTCCGCTAACCCAAGCCGGAACCACCTCAAAGGAGCCAACGATCAGCTACGATTTCTACCCGACCTTCGTCCGGCTCGCAGGAGGCCAACTACCCCAAAACCAAACCATCGACGGTTTGGACCTTAGTCCGCTCCTTAGCGATCCTAGCTCCCAACTCGACCGAGACGCCATCCATTGGCACTATCCCCATTACCACCACGGTCGTCCCGCAAGCAGCATCCGATCGAGAGATTGGAAGTTAATTGAATACCACGATCTCTCAAATGAATTCGAGCTCTACCACCTCGCCTCTGATATTTCTGAATCGAAAAATCTCGCCCCGACCAAGCCTTCGAAAGCCTCCCAACTAAAGCGGAATCTCGCTGCCTGGCGACAACGTGTGATTGCGGCCATGCCGATCCCCAATCCAAGTTACGATCCCAATCGAGCTCACGAATGGTGGAGCACCCGCACCGGCAAGCCTGTTCCTAGTAAACAGCGCAAACGCTTTTCGCCGACAGAGAACGATCTGTAAAAGCGCTCCTATCAACGAGGAGAGAGTGCAATCCGCTCGGATTCCCATCATTCGAGCGTCAAGTCCTAGCCAGTCAGCGACAATTTTCTGAGAAAACTATCGACAAAAATAAAAAGGAATATCGAATAGATACAAACTGTTTTCCGACCCTATGTTCAAACCTAAGACTACTCGAACCTTAACTCTCAGTTGCCTGCTATCCTGGGCTGCTCTCGCTGGTCCCAATGCCGCGGGGGCTGAGTTCTCATTCAACGATGGCGATCAGATCTGCCTCATCGGCAACTCGCTGGCAGAACGTATGCAGCATCATGGATGGCTCGAGACGCTAATCCAGAGCGAGGAAGGAGGCAAGAACCTGGCCTTTCGCAACCTAGGTTTCCCTGGTGATCAAGTCGATAAGCGGCCACGCAGTAAGAATTTCATGTCTCACGGAGACTACCTCAAGCATTGCAAAGCTAGCGTCATCTTCGCCATGTTCGGATACAACGAAGCTTACCGAGGCCAAGAAGGAATCGAACAATTCAGCAAGAACCTTGTTGAACTAATCGATGAATATCGCTCATTGCGACCCAACGGGGAAAACGCTCCACGATTCGTACTCTTCTCCCCCATCGCGCACGAGAATTTGAATGATAAGAATCTTCCTGATGGATCAAAAAACAACGCAAACCTAGCGCTTTACAGCCAAGCAATCGCCAGCGTTGCTAAGCAGAAAGCCATCACCTTCATTGATCTCTTCAAGCTCTCTCAAGATCTCTATGAGAAGACCGACGAGGCTCTCACTATCAACGGCGTCCATCTAAACGAAACGGGCAACAAACTCATTGGGCAAGCGATTGCCTCGGCGCTCTTGGGTAAAACCATTCAAGCCAAAGACTCGATGGCTTCCCTACGTGAGACCGTCGTCGACAAAAACTGGCATTGGTTCAACCGCTACCGGGCAACCGACGGTAACGACGTTTGGGGTGGACGATCAGCTCTCAAATTTGTCAATGACCAGACCAACTTCGAAGTGCTTCAGCATGAGCTCATCATGCTCGACGTCATGACAGCCAATCGAGATCGCCGAATCTGGGGACTTGCCCGCGGACAAGATATTCCCGTCGACGACAGCAACGTCCCGGCACCGATCGAGGTAATTTCGAATGTTGGCGGTGGCAGCAAGAGTTCTTCGGCTGCGAAAGAAGGGTCACTCACCTATCTCGACGGTCAAGAGGCGATCGGCAAAATGACCGTTCCAGACGGATTCGCCGTCAATCTCTTTGCGGATGAGAAGATGTTCCCAGAGCTCGTGAATCCGGTCCAGATGGCCGTCGACCCGAAGGGCCGTCTTTGGGTAGCCGCATGGGCGACCTATCCGAAATGGGAACCCTTGAAGAAAATGAACGACCGGCTTCTGATTCTCCCAGACGAAGATCACGACGGCATAGCTGATCGCGCCATCACGTTCGCGGAAGTTCACAATCCGGGGGCCATTGAATTTTGGAATGGTGGCGTCCTGGTCGCATCGCAACCGGATGTCCTATTCCTGAAAGATACCGACGGAGATGACGTGGCCGACGTGGAGATTCGTTACGTCAACGGCATCGGTTCAGCTGACACCCATCACGCAGCAAACGCCTTCGTCTACGGTCCCGATGGTGGGATCTACTGGCAGAGCGGAATCTTTTTGGTAAATCACATCGAGACCCCATGGAGTGAACCTCTTAATACCGGCGCCTCGGGCATGTATCGTTTCGATCCTCGTCAACATACGATTGCCTTTCATGCGGCCAATAGCCCTAATCCACACGGAATAAGCTTCGACTACTGGGGCTACCATTATGCAAACGACGGCACGTCCGGAAACGCCAAACAGGTCGTCCCTCACAAAAATGGCTTTCGAATGCAGGAACTACTGAAGAAACAAGTGCGACCTGTCCCAGCAAATGGAGTGCTCTCGAGCGCCCATTTCCCAGATTCAATGCAGGGAGATTTTCTCATCCTCAACACTATCGGTTTTCTTGGGATCAAACAGTACGGACTTGATCGCAATCCCGACACCGGAAAAGTCTGGGGTGAACCTAAGGGCGATCTCATCGTCAGCAGTGACAAGAACTTCCGACCGACGGACATGGAGTTCGGAAGCGACGGCGCACTTTATATTGCTGATTGGCAGAACGTGATCATCGGCCACATGCAGCACAACGTTCGTGACCCAAACCGAGATCACAAGCACGGTCGAGTTTACCGCATGACAGCAATCGGTCGCCCGCTCCAAGAACCCGTCAAAATCGCTGGCGCGTCCATTTCCCAATTGTTAGACAACCTCAAACACCCTGTGGATGGCGTCCGCTATCGCACACGGATCGAGCTCAGCGGTCGCGACACGGATGACGTCATTGAAGCGTGCCAAAAGTGGATCCGGCAGTTTGACGTCACCAAGAAGGAAGATGCCCATCACCTTCTCGAGGCCCTTTGGCTTCACCAACAACACAACGTTAGGAACCCAGAACTCCTCACTGACCTGCTAAAATCGCCCGAACCTCACGCGCGGATCGCAGCTGGAACGGTCCAACACTTCTGGTACAACTTGGAAACCACGCAAGTGGTTCTTAACACCCAAAGCAAACTAGAGGTCAAAGAAACGAAATCTGGAGTCATGGCTAATACCGCTGATGGGACCTACGTAAAGATTGGGACCCTTGTCGAAAAAATGCGCTATGATGTTGCCGAATTCGAAGTGAAAGCGGGGAACAAAGTCCATGTGACGTTCGCCAATCCTGATTTCATGCCTCACAATATCGTCTTTGTTAAACCGAACGCAGCCAATGAGATTGCAATCGCAGCCATGCAATTGGGAGCCAAAGGCTTCGAAAAGGGATTCGTTCCTGACAACGACAAGATCCTTGCAGCCAGCCCGCTGGTTGATCACGGGAAAGAAGCCAAGATCGAATTCACAGCGCCCAGGGAACCTGGAAACTACGAATACGTCTGCACCTTTCCCGGGCATCATATTCTTATGCGCGGGATCATGAAGGTCGTTCGCTAGGTCATTCTACCAAGGCAAGCACCACTCTCAAAGCCACGGCTGGGGATTTCCCGGTCGTGGCTTTTTTATGTCACCATTACCCCGAGGCCATTGAACATTAAGTCACCCGAAAGATTTTCCGGATTGGACGAACGGTGCCAAAAGCCTCTAGGATCACGAATATGAAGTTTCGAATTAGTCAAAACCTTCCCGTGTGGGCGGGAATCCTAGCGCTCTCTTTGAGTCTTCAATCGTGGGCCGAGCGGCCAAACATCCTCTTCATGATGTCAGACGACCATGCCGCCCACGCCATTGGTGCCTATGGCGGACGACTCGCCCCTCTCAACCCAACCCCAAATATCGACAAGATCGCTTCGGAAGGAATGCTCTTTAAGAACGCGTTCTGCGCCAACTCAATATGCACCCCGAGTCGCGCGACACTCATCACCGGCCAATACAGTCACGTCAACGGCGTCACAACGCTCAATGGACGAGTCGAACCGGAACGGCAATACTTGGCACATCTCATGAAAGAAGCCGGATACCAGACCGCGATGATCGGAAAATGGCATCTCAAAGAAGAGCCCGCTTTCGACTACTACTCCGTTCTCCCTGGGCAAGGATCCTACTTTAATCCGATTCTTCGGGAAGCTGGCAAGACCCCGTGGCCGAACAACACCAAGCGTTACTCAGGCTACGATTCCAAGCACTCCTCAGATGTCGTGACGGATATCTCCCTACGTTGGCTCAAGAACCGAGACAAGACAAAACCGTTCTTCCTCATGCATCACTTCAAAGCACCTCATGACAACTTCGAGAATGCGGAACGCTACGACTGGCTCTATCAAGACGAAACGATCCCAGAACCCGAAAGCCTCTGGCGGGAACCGAACCACGGATCTTCTGCCACCGACGGCATGGGGACATCCATCGGAAAACGAAATAACCGCCGCAACATGGGACATCATATGTTCGTTGACCCCAGTCTCGATAAGACGGCCTACAAACGAACCGCTTACCAACGCTATCTCAAAAAATACCTACGCACCGTTCGCGGCGTCGATGACAACATCGGACGTCTTATCGCTCACCTCAAAGAAACCGGACAGTACGAAAACACGATCATCGTCTACACCTCAGATCAGGGGTTTATGCTTGGCGAGCATGACTACATCGACAAACGTTGGATGTATGAGGAATCGCACAGAGTGCCTCTCATCGTTCGCTACCCTGGCGTCGTCGCAGCGGGAAGTCACTCCTCACTCCTAGTGAACAACAGTGATTTTGCCCCGACCCTCCTTCAGCTAGGAGGCCACAAAAGCGTCCCCGATTACATGCAAGGCCACAGCCTCCTCCCTATTCTCAAAGGCAACAAACCAGCCAATTGGCGAAAGGCTACCTACTACCGGTACTGGATGCACATGGCCCACCACGACAATCCAGCCCACTATGGAATACGGACTCAAGAATACAAATTGATCTTCTTCTACGGTCTCCCTCTTGACGCACCTGGAGCGCAGAAAGGCCCCACCCAGCCGGGATGGGAACTCTATGATCTGCGCAATGATCCCCATGAAATGCACAACGTCTATGGGCAGGTGGACTACAAACTAGTCACCGAACAGCTAAAGCAAGAGTTGTTGGAGTTGAAAGAAGATCTCGGAGATCGTGACGAAAAGTATCCCGAACTGATGAAGGTTCGCGAACGATTCTGGAACTAGGATTCCTCTCTTGACTGTGCCTCCATCCAAGCGCCCCACCTCAGCAGGCGAGCTCGTCTACCAGGTAGGAGGAATGACATGTCAGAACTGCGCTCGCCACGTGACTGAGGCCATTAAGGGCTTGAATTTCGTGGCGAGCGTGCAAGTCGAGCTCGAAGCCGCAAGGGCTATCGTCCGCGTGACCAACTCAGAAGACCAGCATTCGGATCAAATTATTCAAGCAATTGAATCGGCTGGATTCACGGCTGCGAACGCTTCGAGTGCCAGCGAGTCAGGAATCGTTTCTTGGCTTCGCGATTGGAAAACCAGCGTGATCGTCGCGGCCAGCGCGCTTCTTTATTTCATGGCCGCAGAGTGGCTTCTTGGATGGCATCATCGAGATTGGTTTCCAGGAACGGCCTTTCTCGTCGCACTGGTCGTTCAAACGTACTGCGGAAGCCGCTTCTACCTCGGGGCGTGGCGACAACTCAGAACCGGCCGATCCAACATGGATACCCTGGTCAGTTTAGGCTCAACGGCAGCGTTTGGTTACAGCACCTACATTTTCTTTTCCGGCGCTCCTCTCCCTCTCTATTTTATGGAATCCGTTGGAATCATCGCCTTTGTGTCAGTGGGGCACTATATCGAGAATCAGGTTGCAAAAAATGCCTCTGGGGCTCTCGAGTCACTCCTCGCACTCACACCCAATCAGGCAACACGCGTATTGAACAATGGGGACCGGCAGCTCGTCGATATTTCTACGCTGACTCGAGGGGATCAGATCGCCATAGCGCCCGGCGAACAGGTTCCCGTCGATGGCATCGTCTCATCAGGCGAGTCGGCTTGCGATGAATCAATGCTCACGGGAGAATCCATCCCAATCGACAAGGAAGGCGCAATGCCTGTTTACGCTGGCACTCTCAATCTCTCTGGACAACTGATCGTCTCCGTCACTGGAACAGGGTCAGAAACGGCACTCGCCAGGGTGATCACCGTGGTCGAACGAGCCCAAAATAGTAAGGCGAACATCCAGAGACTCGCCGATCAGATCAGCAACGTTTTCGTTCCCATGGTCGTTGCCATGGCAACGGTCACAATGGCGATTTGGTTTTTCGCCCCAGGATTTGCGACGAGTATCCACCACAGCCTCGTTCCCTACCTCTGGTCAACTGCACTTCCTCCGACCGCTCTCGCCGCCGCTGTGATTCACTGCGCTGCTGTCCTTATTATCGCTTGCCCCTGTGCAATGGGCCTTGCCACCCCGATCGCAATCATGGCTGGAACCAATGTGGCAGCGAAGCACGGGATCTTGATTCGTGATGGGCATGCCCTAGAACCTGTCTCTTATACACATCTCCGAGCCCACGAGACC
>CAJXVR010000250.1 GCA_913061285.1 uncultured Verrucomicrobiota bacterium
GATCTACACTAGATCGCTCGTCGGCAGCGTCAGATGTGTATAAGAGACAGATCGGGAAGGTACGCTGGATCGCCTGGGAGTCGAATTGATCGGGGCCAAACCTAAAGCGATTCAAAAAGGTGAGGACCGGCAGGAGTTCAAAGACGCAATGATCAAGATCGGAATTGATCTCCCCCTAAGCTTTACGGCGCACACTTTTGAGGAAGCCCAGGAGCGGGCCAAGAAGATCGGAGGATTTCCGTTGATCATTCGCCCCGCCTACACGCTTGGAGGTACCGGTGGAGGCATCGCCTACAATCAGCAGGAATTCGAAACAATCGTCAAGCGAGGCCTGGAACGCTCCCCCGTCTCTGAAGTGCTAGTGGAAGAGTCATTGATCGGTTGGAAGGAATACGAAATGGAAGTTGTCCGCGATAGTGTGGATAACTGCATCATCATTTGCTCAATCGAAAATTTCGATCCCATGGGAGTTCATACCGGGGATTCGATTACGGTGGCACCAATTCAAACCCTGAGTGACAAGGAGTTTCAAATCATGCGGGACGCTTCGTTTGCCATCATCCGCGAGATTGGAGTTGAGACTGGAGGCTCGAATATCCAATTTGGAGTCTGCCCGGACACGGGCCGGATGATCGTGATTGAAATGAATCCACGAGTCTCGCGATCCTCAGCCCTCGCGTCCAAGGCAACCGGTTATCCCATCGCAAGAATCGCAGCCAAGCTAGCCGTCGGCTATCGACTAGATGAAATCAAGAATGATATCACTAAGAATACGCCGGCAAGTTTCGAACCGTCGATCGACTACGTTGTCACCAAGATCCCCCGCTTCACTTTCGAAAAGTTTCCTCAAGCTGACCCCACACTCACGACTCAAATGAAGTCTGTGGGTGAAGCCATGGCCATCGGTCGAACATTCAAGGAATCACTGCAAAAGTGCCTCCGATCACTAGAGAATGGGTACGACGGTCTCGGCGGCAATAAGAAACCCTGGCACATTGATGGCAAGACCTACAACGACCAAGACATCCTACCCTCAGAAATTATCCGTCGCCGACTCTCGATGCCGAATGCAGAACGAATCTACTTCATTCGGCACGCTTTTCGGGCTAAGTTTTCGATCGAAGACGTCTACGAGCTCACAAAAATCGATCGCTGGTATCTCACACAAATCAAAGAAATAGTCGATTTTGAGGAAGAACTCACTAATCTTATGGCGAAGCGTCCATTGAAAGCTCCCAACGAGCAATAGAGACACAGACTAACGTATGTTCGATAGAATTCTAATCGCGAACCGAGGTGAAATAGCCGTCCGCATCATTCGCGCGTGTCGGGAGTTAAATATTAAGACAGTCGCCGTTTACTCAGAGGCTGATCGAAGTTCGATGCATGTCCAAATGGCAGATGACGCCGTGTGTATTGGACCCGCAGCCAGTGGAGAGAGCTACCTTAGGATCGACCGTCTCATCCAAGCAGCCCAACACAGCCAAGCGGATGCCATTCATCCCGGCTACGGTTTTCTTTCCGAGAACGCCAAGTTTGCGGCTTCATGTATCGAGAATGGCATCCAGTTCATCGGCCCCAGTGCCGTCACAATGGACGCACTCGAGGACAAGGCAGTCAGTCGGCAACTGGCAAAAAGCGCGAAGGTCCCGATTCCTCCGGGATCCGTTGGGGCCGTGGAATCAAAAGAAGAAGCGCTGAGGATCGCTCAAGAAATTGGCTACCCGGTCATGATCAAAGCTGTTTCGGGCGGAGGCGGCCGAGGCATGCGAGTGGTTCACAATGATATCTCGCTCATCAACGCGTTCAACACAGCCAGAGCGGAAGCCGAGAAATGCTTCGGAAATTCGAGCGTCTATGTCGAGAAGTTCATCGAAAACCCTCATCATATCGAAATACAGATCCTAGGAGACAGTAAAGGCAATATCATTCATTTGGGAGAACGAGACTGCTCGATTCAGAGACGGAATCAAAAGCTAATTGAAGAATCCCCTTCCCCGTTTCTCGATGAGAAAAAATTCAAACATCTGAGAAAGAAAATCGCTCAATCTGCAGTTGAACTTGCCCAGGAAGCCAAATACACCAATGCAGGGACTGTCGAATTCATTGTCGACGGCAATGGAGAGTATTATTTCCTCGAAGTGAACAAACGAATCCAGGTCGAGCATCCCGTAACGGAGCAAACAACCGGTCATGATATCGTCAAACTTCAGATTCAACTTGCTGCCGGAGAACCCCTCGGCATTCGCCAACGAGACATTCGTTCGACTGGACACGCCATCGAATGTCGGATCAATGCCGAGGATCCATTCAACGATTTTCGCCCCTCGCCAGGAATGGTCGAGATGCTCTACACTCCGGGAGGGAGAGGTATTCGGTTCGAATCGCACGTCTACGCAGGATACAACATCCCACCTCACTACGATTCGATGATTGGGAAACTTGTTTCCTACGGCGGTGATCGCAACGAAGCGATTACAATCATGTCCCGAGCACTGACAGAGTTCTTGATAAAGGGCGTCAAGACAACGGTCCCCTTCCAAATGGCCATTCTAGAGAACCCAGATTTCAGACGAGGCGTCTACACGACTGGATTTGTTGAAAACTATCTCAACAGCGCCGCTCAGGCCCCACTTCAGAAGCCAACGATCTGAGAATAACCAAGTAGCCCAGAAAAAATTCCCTTATTGGCCTCTTTCTACCGGCAGCTCGCCAAGCTTCGCGCCAAAGCCGTTTGAACTGTTCTGCACGGATACGACTGCTCCAGGGATGGGATAAGGCGCATACGTGATATTGGGTTTCAGGTAGAAAACCTCCGTTCCTAGAGCTGGAGCGTTTCCATCCATCGTAATTCTCTCGAGCTTTCGGCAAAAAAAAGGACGATCCCCGATATCCATCAAACTCGCCGGCCTCCTAATCTCGCGAAGAGTAGAGCAATCGAAAAATGCCTCGGGACCAATACGTTCGATACTCTTTTCAAGCCTTACGCCCACCAGCTTCACGGCTTGGCTGAAGGTATGCCTTCCAATACTCTTGACGCCATCACCGTTGTCAACTCGTTCCAACACAGAACACTGCCGAAAGGCATCGTTGCCTATTTCTTGAACCCGATCTGGAATGACGACTTCGTATCATTTCGAGCCCCAAAAAAAGGCGAATTCGCCAATTTTCTCCATGCCACTGGGCAGAGTTTAATATTCAAGTCTGGTGTCAGAAAAAGCATTAAGGCCGATAACCCGAACGCCTCTTCCGAAAACAACATCGCTCAATTGGCCACAAGAAACAAAAGCTCCAGAACTGATAATTTCGACTCCGTCTCCGATTGTTGCCCTTCTCAAACTCTTGCAACTACTGAACGCGGCATCCTCAAGTTTCAAGACTGTATCAGTGATCCTAACACTACTTCGTTCTCCATACTGCGCATAGGCAGGCTTTCCAATCTTCTTGATTGTCTATGGAATGGCCCAATGATTCGAGTTTCCTTCATACCCGATAATAGTAACACTTCTAGGAGTGGTTCCTACCACCCGATAAACCACTCCGTCGAGAACTGGCGCATTCAGATTCAAGAACTGAAATACCAACGTGATCTGCCAGTCATAGACCTCCAAATTATAGGCGAAGACTACAGCCCTTGGGAAAGGAGTCCATCAAAACCGAAATTTCGACAAGCCCTAGTTGTATGATTCTCCCTTAGTCTTGCAGACTCCTTCATCGCAATGAATCTTGAAACGCAGAATATCTCACCCTGAGGCTTCCCCTCTTCCAATTGCGCTGTTTCGAGACTATTGGACTGCCAACCTAGACCAATCGATTCTGAATAGGCCTGGATACGGAAAAACAGATTACCAGAAGCAGAGAGATGTCGCTCCAAAGCAAGCCCCTGCAGGCGGGGACGATAACCTTTCGCGTCGGACTCTTTCAGACGACATCCGATGCCAGACCAGCAAAAGTCTCCGAACCGGAACGACCCTCTGTGAATTGCCTTTGGGGCACTCGATAAAGAACCCACTAGGGATCTTCTTATTCTCCATCTCCAGCAGTGTCGGGATCGACGAAGGTGGCGGAGTATATCTGTTGGTCATCATTGCTCGACTCTCGATTAAATCCACCACGCCAGAAAACCCAGAGAACCTCTTCGCGAGGGTCAACTGCCATTGATGGAGCAAAAGCGCTTGCCGGCTTTGCATCCTCGAATAATTCAATCGTTTCCCATTGCCGCGCCGAAGTAAGACGGGCGAATGACAGCGTCTCATCGCCCGGATCCCTCCCCTTCTGCTGATCGCCTCGCCAGCCAACCAGCAACCCGCCCTTCCACTCGACAGCACCCGGACTCCAAGCAGTCAGCGCACCGGGGATGGTCGGAAGCGGTAGTTGAAGCGTGGACCATCGATTCCCGTCAAGAGATCCATAATAGATATTTGGATCTCCGGGATCACTATTGGGACCGTAGAAAGTAAGGGATCCAGTGCCTCGCCAGAGACCGTACAAGGTGCCCGCCACAGGCGCGAAAACTGGGCCAGAAGTGCCGTTCGCATGTACGATATTTCCCCCATTGTCATCCACCCCTACCCACAATTCAGTCTGTGGATTAAAAACCCGGAAGTTGATCCAGTGTTGATTCCCTGGTACAACCCCGACGGTGATATTTCCAGGCGAACGCCACCCCACGTAGACCAGCCCCTCGTGGACCGCAAGGCCTGGCGGCCCTGCACTCAAAGCGCCCGGAACGGCCCCATAGTAACGCATTTGTCCATCCCGTTGAAGCGAGGCAAGAAAAAGCCGCTGATCTCCCGATCCAGAGAATAGATTTCCCGCCCCATGCCAGGCAATGAACAGCTCTTTTTGAGAGGCCGCTAACACAGGCCCGAACATGCTTTTACCAGAAATTCGCCGAGTATTAGACCATTCTTTGTTCGCGTTGAAGGCCAGATACAACTGCTGGTCGTCCTCAGACAAATCGACCGCCCCGGGCCCTCGCCATCCCAAAGCGATCCGATCATCAAGAAGGGCTGCGGAAGGTGCGTAGGCACTGCGGACTCCTGGAACCTCTAGAAAGTCAACTTGCCGGAGCTCACCGCCAAGACAGCCCACAGCGATGGCCATGAACAAAAGAAGCGCTTGCCGCCCCCTATTCAAAGTGGTCAAAGAATTCGCAATGTGGTATTGCATATACTATCCAAAGACGAGGTTCGCAACACAACCCTAACCTGCAGGCCGAATGAACCCAAGTCTCGGATCGAGCCAAAAACGATGAGGACAACAACGCCGCATTCCCAAAAAGGAGATGTTCTGCGAAGTCTGCCTGAATCATTTCAAGATGCTAGCAAGATAATAGCGCCGCCAAGCGACAGCGTCGGACTAGCCGTCCTTCCTCTGCGAATACCATTTCGCAATCTGCTTACGCTATTCTACCTTGTCACCGCCACGGCATTGGCCGTGCATAAGGTTTATGGCGCAGACAAAGCCCCGCCTTACCACGTCATCAATTGGCAGGTGGAGGATGGCCTTTCCCAGAACACCATTCACGAGATCACCCAAACAGCAGACGGCTACCTTTGGTTGGCGACTGAACGAGGAATTCTTCGCTTCGACGGCCATTTGTTTCGAACGCTGACGACCGCCGACAACAGTCCACTTAAGCTCAAGGAGGTCACGTGTTTGTTTGGAGATCGATCGGGGGGACTCTGGATTGGAACGGAGCGGGACCTAATCCGTTATCACAACGGTCAGTTCACTCTATTGCAAACCACAGAAGGATCAAAACCAGGAGCGATAAAAAGTGTCTGCGAAACTGCCGATGGCCACTTGTATGCCGCCACAAAAGAAGCGCTCTATCAAGTAAGATCTGATCATTTGAGCCCTATCACGGTAGATGCTCCTAACGCTCCCAAGGGCAGCTTCGCTATCACCGCGGGCGCTAAGAATCGTCTTTGGGTTGCTTGGGGTAACACTCTGTATCGTTACGAAGACAAAACCTGGGCAATCGAGACGCAATTCCCACGCATCATCAACTCGATCACCAAAGACAATGATGGGACGATATGGTGCGGTCTCAACGATGGCTATATTGGTTGGCTAAAACCCGGAAGAAATCCAGATCTGAAACATTTTGATGGCGGTTCCGTATTTGAGATAGCCAGGACGCTGCGAGGCGAAGTGTTCTTTCGTATTTCCGATCGCCTCCACCGATTTTCTGATGGAGAGAATGTTGCCCTACGCCTGAAGGACAAAGATTCCGTCGAACGCATTCAGTATATCTTTCAAGATCGAGAGAATAACCTTTGGCTAGGGACGAAGGGAAAGGGGCTCGTCCTCTTGCAACCGCAGCCCCTGACCACCTATTCTATAGACCAAGGCCTCGCCCATCCCGATGTAAAAACCATCGAACAAATTGATGACGAAAACCTCTGGTTAGGAACTATGGGGGGAGGCATCGCAACTCTTCGAAACGGAGCGTTCCAGACAATCAAGTTTAGCGGACATCCAAACATCGGTTCAGTTCGACGCCTACGCGATGGAACGCTCTGGGTCGGCACCTATGGCAACCACTTGTGGCAATTTGATAAAGACCAAGCGGCCATCGAAACACGGAGCCGAGCCCTCGCCGGCCGATGCCTCTTCGAGGATGCCCAAGGCGGCTTATGGATCGGAGGTGACGGCATGGGCGCTGAGCGATTGTTTGCCAATGACGTGCTCCGACTAGACACAGGAAGCGACTTGGCTTCTGACAATGTCCGATGCTTTGCCCAAGACTCCTCAGGAGCCATTTGGATTGGTACAGACCGAGGCCTGCATCGGTATCTCGAAGGGAACGTAGACGATTTCACGAATCAACCAGGTCTGCAGGACACCCGTACCCAAGCCTTGTTTGTGGACTCAGACGGGACCCTTTGGATCGGAACAGAAGCCCATGGCTTGACTCGATATCAAGACGGAATATTCCGAACGATAAGAACAGACCAAGCGCTATTCAGCGAGAGCGTCGCTCAAATCATTGAAGACGATTTTGGGTGTATTTGGTTAGGAACCAATCGCCGTATCTTTCGCACCACGTTAAGGGCTATCAATGACCTCTTTGATAACAAAGTCAAACGGCTGATTGGAAAATCGTTCGGAAAAGACGAAGGCATGCAGAGCCAGGAGTGCACTGGCGGTTACCAACCCAACTGCCTAAAGGCAAGTGATGGTAGTCTATGGTTCTGCACTGTTGACGGTGTCGTTCGAGCCGATCCCGCAACGATTCAAACAAGCAATGTTCTCCCTCAAATCCACATCGATTCGTTTCTTGCCGACGGGATACTCGTCGAGCGAGATTCCGCAGCAGCAGAGGGCAACCCCGAGTTCAGATCTCAACTAGGGAGGTACAATACCTCGTCCGCTTCCGATCTCATTGAAGAAGCAGAAACCATCAACTATACTGCCCCCGCTGGCACAAGTCGCCTGGAATTCCACTACACGGGAATCAGTTTCACCGCTCCGACGAGCGTCCACTATCGCTACCGCCTTAACAATTATGATTCGGATTGGACCTCGACCGGTTCGCAACGCGTCGCCTCCTATACCCACGTCGCTCCCGGGGCCTACATTTTCGAAGTGCAGGCGGGCAACAGTGACGGCAGCTGGAACCACGACTCAGCAACGATCGCCTTTAAGGTTGAACCAACGATGATACAAACCTGGTGGTTCAAAGGAACCGTCACCGTCGGGGCTTGCATTACCCTATTGGCATTGTCCTATGGCCCGATTCACCGAAGACGTCAATTGGCCAAGCTTCGCCTCCAGATCGCACGGGACCTGCACGACGAGGTGGGATCCAATTTGGGATCCATTTCCCTGTACAGTCAATTGGCGCAGGAAAAGTCCGGACGGGAATCACCGGCCTCGGAGGAATTCGAGGAGATCAACCGGACCGTCCAGCGAACCGTTCAATCCCTCCGAGACGTTATTTGGTTCACTAATCCAGAGTACGACACCCTGCGAGGCATGCTCCAACAGATGGAAGACACCGCCAACCGTATGCTGGTCGGCAAACAGGTCATCTTTAAAACCAACTGCCCCTCCGTTGACCGACAGCTCTCCCTGAATTTCCGCCGTCAGGTTTTTCTAATGTTTCGCGAAATCATGCACAACACTCTCAAGCACTCAAAGGCAGATCGAGTGGAGATTAAGATTTCCCTAGACCGAAACCTTCTCGCACTAAAAATCGCTGACAATGGCGTTGGCTTTACCCTCAATGAAGCGCGAAGCGGACATGGCCTAACAAATATAGAACAACGCACTGCCGAACTGAAAGGACGCCTCCACATTCAAACACCCGCAGGTCGCGGCACGGTCATCCAGCTTAAGGTACCCATTAGCTAGAGCCTCCCCTGCCGGCGGAACGCTGTTACCAGTCCTGCCATTCGTCTTGGACTCCCGAGAACGATTTCGTTCGAAACAAGAACCCTTGATCAAACCTTAGATTTTCTTCATTTTCAAGCGATCCGAAGGCCGAAGGGAACAATCTGAACACCCTTCATCCCGAGAAACGGTCCAATCTCACCGATAGGCAGTGTAACTTCTTACCTCGGAGCGAGTCTTAAGGCCATAATCAGATGTTTTTAGCGATATGATTCGATGGTTTGCAAATAACGAAATTGCAGCGAATTTCCTCATGGTGGGACTCTTGCTTGCTGGCGCCTATACCGCGTTCTTTCGTGTCCCCTTAGAAGTGGAGCCCGCCCGAAATTTCGGTGGGATCTACTTTTCGATGCCCTACCGTGGCGGAACGGCCAAGGACGTTGAAAAGGCAATCCTGATCCCAGTTGAAGAAGCCTTGGAAGGTCTCAACGGGATCAAGATGATCGACGCAGACGGTTATCGCGGACGCGCTCGAATCTGGATTGAGGCTGAAGAGGGCTACGATCTCCGAATCCTCATCGACGATATTCAAAGTCGTGTTGATGCCATCACGACGTTTCCACAAGAGACCGAACGTCCTGAAATTCGTATCCCCGACTCATCTCTCTGGCATGAAGTACTTTCAGTCGCAGTCACAGGCCGCCTCGACGACATGGAATTAAGAAAGGTCGCTCGGCGCGTCCAACAGGATCTGCTTGAAATCGATGGAATCAGTATCGCAGATCTGGCGGGCGAACGAGAGTTTGAGATTTCCATCGAAGCCAATCCAGAAAGATTATTCTCCTACAATGTCAGCTTGGACGATCTCGCCGCAGCCGTCCGACGCTCTTCGGTCGATCTCCCGGCCGGGTCCATTCAAAGCGAAAGCGGAAGCCTCGTCGTCCGCACCCGTGGACAAGCATACAACAAAGAGCAATTTGGGAACATTCCCGTCCGGGCCGCCAACGGCGCCGAAGTCTTGCTCAAAGAGGTGGCGACGATATCAGACGGATTCGAGGAAGGCGACAAGATCGTGGAGTTTAACGGAAAACCCGCGCTTTTCGTCGAGGTCATGAGGACCGGACTTGAAAACGCCATCGAGGTCTCGGACAAAGTGAATGCCTATGTCGATTCGGCTGCGAGTAAATTTCCCGATGGGATCGAACTGTTCACCTTCGAAGATGAATCGATTGCCATTCGGGGCCGCCTAAGTGCACTCATTTCGTCGTTGATCCAAGGAAGTCTCCTTGTGTTCCTCGTGCTTGGATTATTCCTCCGCCCTCAGCTTGCGTTCTGGGTTGTCATTGGGATTCCCGTTTGCTTTGCCGGAGGCGTCCTTCTCATGCCGTGGTTTGGAATCTCTGCAAATGTGATGAGTCTCTTTGGATTCATCATCGTCGTTGGCGTTGTCGTCGACGACGCAATCGTAACAGGAGAAAACATCTACTCAAAGATGCGCTCCGGAATGCCCCCCTTAGAAGCTTCCGTGACCGGCACCCACGAAGTTGCAGTCCCTGTCACCTTCGGCGTTCTCACCACAGTCGTCGCGTTTCTACCATTGATGTTCTTCGATGGGCATTGGGGGAATTTTGCGAAGCAAATCCCTCCAGTGGTCGCACCGGTGCTACTTTTTTCCCTGGTCGAATCGAAACTTATTCTTCCGGCCCATTTGAAACACCTTCAAATCGCGAAACCGAAGAATAATCCAATATTGTTGCTTCAAGAACGAATCGCGAACGGACTCGAGCTCTTCGTAGCTCGATTCTACCAACCGCTCCTAGCGGTTGCCCTCCGACACCGAGCCGTGGTCCTGGCGGGTTTTACCGCGATGGCCCTAATCATGGCAGGGTATAGTCAAGGAGGACGCTTAGGCTTTGTCTCGATGCCTTCAGTAGATCGCTTAAAAGTATCTGCTTACTTTTCCCTTCCCAGCGACACCTCCATCGAAGTCACCCATTCATACGTTCAACGATTAGTAGCGGCAGCCGAAGTATTGCAGGAAGAGTTTATTGACCCTGGAACGGGCAAATCACTTATAAAGAATATTCTAACGGTCAGCGGCGCCCGACATATTCAGAGCAGCTACGACAAATCCCGAGGCTACGTCGCGGTGGAAGTCATCCCTCCAAGTTTGCGAAGCGAGCCTGGCCCGCGAAACGCCGTGCTTGCCAAGCGTTGGGGGGAACTCGTCGGGCCAATCCCTGAAGCCACGTATTTTCGAATTCGCGGGGAAGAATCTGGGGGGCGCGATGACGACCGTGAAGAGGAGTCTCTTGAGCTAGAACTTCGAGGCCCATCATCAGATGCTAAGAATGCGATCGCCGAACGCATCGCCGATCACCTCAACACCTTTGACGGAGTCAGCAAGGCTTCAGCCCGAGTGAATTACGGGCAGGATGAACTCGAGTTTACGCTAAAACCTCGGGCGACGGAAATGGGACTCACTCAGCAAGCTCTCGCCCAACAGATTCGACAATCATTCTTTGGAGAGGAAGCCCAGCGCATCCTCAGAGAGACAGATGATGTCCGGGTCATGGTTCGCCTCCCTCGCGCCGAACGCGAGTCGCTTCACACGATCGATCGAATGAAAATTCGCACTCCAGCCGGAACCGAGGTCCCCTTAGCAACCATTGCCGATCTGGCGTTTGTCAGAGCACCTTCACAGGTCGAGCGACGTGATGGCGCCGAGATCATTCGCATCAGTGGGCAACCCGATGACGATACCGTTGACATCATCGGGATCGCAGACGAACTCTCCGTCCAACTCGATGAAATGATCGCTGACCACCCTGAACTGTCCTATGTATTTACTGGTTACGTGGCCGAAGCAGCAGAATCGCGAAAGCGAACACTAGTCGGCTCCATCGCGCTCCTTTTTGCGCTCTACGCTCTTCTCGCAATCCCCTTCAAGTCGATGACTCAACCCATCTACGTTCTCATTGCCGTCCCATTCGGAATAATTGGCGCCATGCTGGGACATATTTTCATGGGCATCACGCCGTCCTATTTGAGTGTCTTCGGAATGCTGGCGCTGGCCGGTGTGGTGGTTAACGATTCCCTGGTCCTTGTCGATTTCGTGAACCGTCAGGTGCGCTCCGGCACGCCACTGAATGAGGCCGTTTTGAAAGCCGGCGGACGCCGGTTCCGACCGATCCTGTTGACCTCGATCACAACCTTCGTCGGCTTGATCCCCCTCCTCATGGACACGTCTATTCAAGCACAGTTCCTGATCCCCATGGCGGTATCATTAGGATTCGGGGTCTTGTTCGCTACAGCCATCACGCTTATCCTGGTTCCCTGTGCTTTGCTCATGGGACAAGATATCGCTCAATTGGCAAAGGCATTTCGTGGCTGGTTCTTCGGTCCCTTCCGAACGCCTTCACCTGCAGCCCCATCGAGCAACGGCTAACCAAAACTCTCAGACGACAGGAGAAACAAGCGATCATCACACTGGCTTGATCCTATCGAAGACAAGAATCGGCAGCGACGAAGTCCAACACCCTATCGCCCGTGGCACCTTAGGAAAGTAAGCTCGATTAGTAATCACAACTTCGCCCCGATTCAGAACGTGCCTGAACGCAGCGGCAAAGAGGCACCGGCGACAATCCTATTATCCGACGACTAAGCGCTCGCTGTTCAAGGGCTGGCATCAGCAATGACACAACCATTCTTCCAAGAGCCTCCCTTCACCGTCTTGTCTCGTTCAGAGGGCGGTCTTTTCGCTGTCTCTTATACACATCTGACGCTGCCGACGAGCGATCTAGTGTAGATC
>CAJXVR010000251.1 GCA_913061285.1 uncultured Verrucomicrobiota bacterium
GGTCTCGTGGGCTCGGAGATGTGTATAAGAGACAGACACAAGGTCCCCGTTACCAGCCGCGCCATTTTTGGCAAGAGATTCTGAAACCAGAATTCCAAACTATTCGCCTCTCCAATCGTTACGTCGGGCAGAACGAAACGCCCTCCAACAAATTGAATAGAACGGCTCTCATACTTTTCGCCAAAGCCTTGCCCTTGGACACCGGGCAGGTGAAACGCAAGCTGCCCCTCAAACTGGGCCCGTGCGGTTCCTGAGGATTCAACCGGAGGTCGCTCCTGATTTCCCATTCGCCAAAGGGAGCGCGGCCGGGAGCGCTCTACTTCAGCAATGTAGCTACCCTTCGGTTCGGAGTATTTCCGAAGCGACTCCCCTGAGACCACTTTCATGAGATCTCCCAGAACGGCAACAATCTTAGGTTCGGCTTCTCGCGCTAAGCCTGCCGTCCGAGCCGGCCAGGTCGTGTATCCGCCTAAAGCATGCTGTTCTGGTGGCGGAATGTAGCCCGCCGCACCATTGGCAAGACCAATATTGAAGCTCTCACGAAAGGGGCTCATCGCTTTCAACTTGAGGCCTGTTAAGGCATAGACTTCATTGGGCAAGCCCATGATTCCCAAGTCCCCGATTCGTATCGCTTGCAAGACAAGTTCTTCAGCGGGATTCTCGTGAATATATTGGGCTTGTTCCGCATAGACTTCGGGGCGATTCTTCGGTCGTTGGCCGGCCATTCGTTGAAGCATCTCACTAGCCCAAGCCAAACGCGCATCATCAGGTAAACGCCTCTCTAAGGTCACCCGCTTCTCAGCCATTGATAACGAGAGGTTACTTTGATAGGGAGCAGACGCCACGGCCTCAGTCACCAAGGTCACAAGACCACGAGTGAATTCTTCCATGGTCCATTCTTGCCTCTTCGGCAACGAATAGTCTCCCCACCATAGATCCCCACTGGTTCCCTGAGACATCGAAGCAACAAATCCCTCGCTTCCCAAAGCCACCTCGCGAGACAACTGACGGGCAAACTCTCCGTAGTAGTCTGAAGACACGCCTGGATGCCCTCCAAAATAATGCATGGAAAAATTTGCGAGCACACCCAGCGGTTTCCCCTCGATCGTTTGGAGACTCAAGAAGGTCAACCAAGGATCAATCGGACCGGATGGGCCCAGATAGTCAGGGTTTCCATGCCCGGGATGCATCATCGCTCGAACCGTTCGCATCCCAAAGGGATCCTCCCCCATCTTGTCAGGCCTCGTGATCCAGCGGCGATTACTGGTATATTCGCCGGCATCCAAGCGACCATGGGCCATCCGCGCTGGCTGCAGTCGCCCATAGGCCGTATTAACTGCTTCGGCGATCTTGCCAGGCAGGAACCGGGCATAACGGGGATCCTGCCGCGAACCCAAACAGAAATCCATCACACTGGGCGCTGTGTGCGTGTGAGTCGCCGAAATGAGAATCCGATCGGATTTCAGCCCGGTTGAGGCGACAATCATCGCCTTCGCTCGATCGCAGAGCACCCGCGGTAGCATGCAACTGTCGACAACCACCATTGCTAAGGCCTCGGCTCCATCGTCAAAGACGAAGGCTCGAGCCGCCAAGGGATCTTGTACACGAGCGAGCGAGGCCTCAATAAAGCCACCGTTCTGAATCACGGGAAGAGAAGGAGGAGAAACATCCACCATCGCCACCCCCGCCCGAAAGACAGCCGCGGAGCTATCCGACGCCACTGCGAAACCGCCACAGATTAGACCCAACAGGAGTAAGACTCGAGGATTCATCGACACACCCTACCGAACATCGTCAGAAAAGGAACTCCTGAGCATTCAGAAATGACACTTCAGAAGGTGAAGAGAAAATCGCCCAAACTGCAAGGTCAGTAGGCGCTCTTAATGTATGCTCCATCAATCGAAATAGATTCTAGAGTTCACTAAGGAGCAAATGAATCGAAGGTTTCCCGATCAGTATGCAACGAAGATAGGGCAAGCTCACCAAGAGTCGCTGCCGAACGACGTAAGGTGAAATCCGTCCCGTGCATCGTCAATGAAATGAACCCCTGCGTTTCCAAGGCTAGATCCCCTCACGAGTACCAGACGGTGCAAGGCCTCTTCTCGCAAGCCGATAGTGGTATAAAAGCGACAACTTCGCCCTCCAACTCGAAGGCTACGGACTCAACCCGGGCTACGCCACAGACGAAACAGCCTTTCCCTTCACTACCCTTCTCAGGGATTTACAATTCCGCCGCGAGAAATTAGCGGGAACAAAACAACGAATGATCTTCCAACTGAAAAACCTAAGACGGAAATCAGCTCAAGAGCGAACCGCCATTTCCATAGCAACCGAAACTCCATTTCACCAGAGAAGGGATTAGCTATACGTAGCCCCCCGATTCGATCACTGCGCTTCTCGGTCAACACAATCATGAATGGGCCTTTAAATGATTCATCGCCTCAGCCCGATTTCTCACTTCAAGCTTTTGATAAATTGAGCGAACGTGGGTCTTTACGGTATCAATAGAAACCCCCATTTGCTGGGCGATCTCAGCATATTTCAATCCCTTAGCCAGCCATCCCAAAACCTCTCCTTCTCTGGTCGTCAGGCGCTCAACAGCCTCAGAGATTGAACCCGCTGTTGCTGGAGCCAATTCAGATCGCTTCAACATGCCCACCACAAGGCGAGCAATAGCAGGCGACATCGGGGCCCCCTCACTACAAACCTCCCCGATGGCATTTCCAACTTGTTCAGGAGAGGAATCTTTCAATAGATAACCGTCTGCTCCTCTGAGAAACGAGTCCATGACCGTTTCCCTCTTTGATTCAACCGTCAGCATGATGATGCGAGCCCCTGGCTTCGCCAGTTTGACAGCCTCAATGCACTCGATACCCGTCAATTTTGGCAGATTAATATCGAGCAACAGGACATCGATATCAAGCTCCTCCATGGCATTGAGAAATCGAATTGGGTTCCGGAAAGCTGCCACGAAAACGAGCCGAGGATCAGTGTCAACGACGAGTCTCAACGTCTCGATATACGAAGCATCATCCTCTAGCATCGCAACTCGAATCACCTTCTCACTCACCCCACTCATGCGTTTCAGGATTTAGATCCTCAACTCTATCAGAATCAAGAGCTAACTGGAATCTCTTGAAAAAATGCGCCACTGATCGACCTCATGTCACCATGCCTACTCCACCACTCGATAGAAACGAAACTCGTTCTCAGACACATCAACCAATTGCGGATTCGATTGGCTAGGATGCTCTTGGTAAGGGCCCCCAGGGGAATCCGCCCATTGCAAACGACCAATACCGGTCCATTCAATCGTCAGAATACCCTCAGAAAACCTCATCGGCAGGAGACTTGGAGGATCCAAGATTTCACGCAACGAAAAGGCTGCTGTCGGCAAGAGTGGCGCCGGCACAAGCGCACCGGGTGACTGGAGAGTGATCAACACAGGCTCCGATTCCCCTCGAACGGAGGCCGTTTCGAAGCGTTCCGCTCCCTTCCAAGCCCGAAGCTTGACGAAAACCGTTTCTCCCCCAGGAAAACCTACCACGGCCAACTCACCGCCAGAGAATATGCCTCCCCCAAGAGCCATGATCGCTTGGCAAACCGGCTGGAGGTCGCTCGGATTCGCACCTGCGTAAACTTGTCCGAAGACGTCGGCCCCAATAGGCGTTCCATCCACGTCACTCACTAAACCCCGCGGGTTTAGGAAGTTCAAGAGCCCACCACCTTCAGAGCATTCAGCAGTCACTGGCGGTAGAGGAGGCAAAGCCGGTTCTGTCGATAGCACTACGGATACAGTGATTCGGCCACCGAGCGACTGGCTCTGCCCATCGAGCGAAAGCGAACCTGCAAAGCTCAGAATCCCCCCACTATCCTGTTCGGGCCTCAATCGATAACGCAGGGTCCGCTCCAAGGTGTCAAAGTAGGGCCCCCACTTAATACTCGCCGACGCCGCATCGAACTGTCCCCCCTCGCTGATCGCAAAGGGAATCATTCCCTCCGGTATCGTCTCTTCGACGGCGTAGACATTGACAGTCCCGGGAGGAGTGATCACAAGCGAAACTTCAAAATCGTTTCCACTACCAACACTCCCTGGAAGTATCCGATGAGCAGCGCCGACAGCCGGAGGATTGCCGCCTCCTGAATCAACCGCTACCTCACGGTCTCCTCCAATTGATTCACTCATCCCGTCCAAAGAAAGCATTCCTCGAAAAAGCAACTCACCCTCCGCGCTCTCAGGAACCAGCAATCGATAACGCAAGACTCGCAATTGATTATCAAAGAAGGGCCCCCATTTAATCGAACCAGATTCCTGATCGATTTGCCCCCCCTCGCTCGGCGACATCACAGTCGCACCGTCTGGGAAGAACTCCTCAACCGCATAGACGCTGACTCCTGAAGAGGGCTCAACCCTCAACGAAACCTCGATCGAACTCCCCCCAACGGCACCAACCGGAAGCTCTCGAATCCCAGCCCCATCGCTGACGGATGGAAGCCCCACTCCATCAAGCGTCAGCATCGAATTTCCCCCAACCGATTCCCCAACACCGTCGACTGAAATTCTTCCGTCAAAGACAAAGACCCCATCCACAGAACTCGGAACACGAATCGTATAGCGGACAACGCGCTCCTGACTGTCGAAAAATGGCCCCCACTTCAAAGTATTCGATTCCTCATCGAACTGCCCCCCAGAATCGAGGTTTACCATGGTAACGCCACTCGGCAACTGTTCCTCAAGGGCATAGGCACTGATTCCAGCGATGGGGGTCAGACGAATCGAAACAACAAGGTTTGATCCGCCCGCAGTCATCGATGGAAGCTCCCGCTCGGCTTGAGACTGTGCTGATGGAGGCTCGGCTGTGGTAGGTTCAGGAGCTGGTCCGGGACTAGCTCTTGAACCTACCACAGTTTGATCCCCCCCAGTCGAGATTCCTTCACCATCCAGAGAAACCGTACCCTCAAACCTAAGATTCGACCCAGCCTCACCGCTCCAGACCGTCTGATAGCTCAATCTCCGCGCAACACTATCGAAGAACGGCCCCCACTTGATAGATCCACTGGACGCATCATAGCTTCCGCCGCCTCCGATATCGGAAACATCCAATCCAGGCGGTAGTTTCTCCTCGACCGCATAGACTGATATTCCGCTTGGCGGAATCACTTCAATCACAACCTCAAACGCAGTACCAGAATCGACCTGTCCAGGGAGTTTGCGCCCACCTACCGGTTCAACTTTGGGATCGAGTTTAATCGGAAGCTCACTGAAGAACGGAATCAGAGAGGTCCCACCAATTGCTTCCCCATTCCCATCATAAGAGACGATCCCCGTAATTGAGGACGAGCCTTCGGCACTGCCTGCCGAAACAACGATATATTGAAACTCGCGAACACTATTGTCAAAAAAAGGCCCCCATTTGATAGTTGAATTGGCAGCGTCGAAGAGACCATTCTGAGAAATATCCTCGACGGACCACCCTGCGGGAATCGTCTCCTCTACCGCGTAGACAAAGACACGAGAATCAGGATTCACGTCAAGCGACACCATAAAACGCGAATCCACTTCCGCCGCCACTTCGATAGACCGAACAGCTGTCGCCTGGCCATCCGACACCCCCAGCGATATCAATGCCAAAAAACTCAACCAAACCAACGTTCTCAGATGTCTCGTTCCCATGTTTTTTCCTTTTAACCTCTATCCAAATCCACTCCGTCGATTGCCCACATTCCACCTGTTTACATCTTTCTCAAAGATTGCAGCCGAACGCTACTCCGATTGATTTACCCTTCCTCGGTAACCCAGGCATACGACTCACCATTCTTCCAAATAGCTCCGGCTCGAGTGACATAGTTGATTGGAATTGGATTTGGCGCGTTCTCCCACAATTCTCCGGTCTTCCAGGCACGGCCATACCCGGTGACCTCGTTGATGTCTAATCGCCAGTCCTCATTCAAATCAGCCGGCTGATGGGAACTTCTATTCCCATCAGCAACGTCCCACGGCGCACCCTCCATCGATAATAGCAAATAGTATCCGAGCCCTTCTTGCTGAATGAGAAAATCATCCGAATACCCCTGCAGAACAACCTCACCGGGTTGCATGAATCCTTGAACAAGAAACCGGCTTCCCCTTGGATCCGGATAGGCCACAACCTCCCCAATACTTGACAGTCCCCCAATGCCCCAAAGTGCTTCCCCTGCCTCATCAAAACAAAACATAGAACCTCCATAATTTCCTGCTGGGAGAACAAATATCTCACCGAATTCAAGATACCCCGTCTTGGCAAACAAGTAGATGCGGCCCGACGCATCTACAAACATCGACCTCGGAAACTCCTGTTTCTCAGCCCCAAGCCGAAGGCTCATTTTTGGTTCACCCGAACTCGAATAACTGACAATATAGATGTCAGACTCACCACCCGGTTGCGAGATCAGTCCGCCTCGCCCGTGTCTTAGTTCTCCCTCGAACGCCCCCGTCACCAAAACCTCCTGATTAAGTCCAATCCCAATATCCGTTACAGAATCTCTCGAAGTCTCTCCTCCAATCGCGTCAACCCATAGAACACGTCCGTTCTTAGCGAACTTAACAACGAATCCATCCCTCGAATACTCCACCGGTGACGATTCGGGAACAGGCCTACTGGTCACAATCTTTCCGCCAATCGGAACATTCCCCCTAAATGTCCCGCCTGCGACAACATTGCTATCCGAATCGAAAGTAACGGTTCCCGCAACATCTCCATGGCCAATCGTTGATTGATCTCCACCGTCGTCGCGAGCTCCAAAAACATGAATCCACCGAGTCTCGCCTTGCGGTCCCAAATGGGCTACAAACGCGTCTGACTCTCCCCCTGATATCACAGCCTCCCCACCAAAGCGTCCGTTCCCCCGCCAAGACCCGACGACCGCAATATTGCCTTCAGGACCAACCGCCAAATCCGAAACCCTATCCCCTCTTGCCCCGTTAGTCGCCCCCCCGAAGTGCCTGAACCACTGCAACTCCCCATCCGGATTCAACTTCATGACGAAGACATCCTCATTCGGCCGATCAAATTGATCCGCACCATTGAGCTCATAGCTCTGCCCCCAGATCTCAAAAGCCGCCCCATCTAGGGCCCAGACGCTCCCAGCAACTATAATATTGTTATCGCGATCAACAGCGATTGCCTGTCCGATCGTTGCGACCTTTGGATCCAAGTATTCGACTAGTTCTCCATCGGCATTCAGTTTTGCGATAATCGCGCGAAAACGGCCTGCGTCTCCCTCAAATTGAGCACCGAATAATTCGTCACCTGGCTTCAAGTTAAAGAGAAGATAAGATTGTCCATCTCGGTCGATTGCCAAGTCTTCCCATCGGGCGGGAGGAAAATCCGTTCGTGTCCAATTAAAATCAGGCGCCAACGGCTGAACAACTTGTCCTCCAAGCGCTGAAGCCAGAGCAAGAATAGGCAGCAACCAAAGGAATCGGCTCAAAAAAAATCGAATATGTTCCTTCACAGCAATGAATTCCCAGACCAGCTTGGTTAGTCGAGTTTGGAGATTAATAATGCAAAGCGCCTGCACATGGGACTACTCACCTACAAAGCTCAGGCGATAGTACGAAGACGCCTTACCTTCCACCCCTCGTGGGAATAGAACTCCATCCTGAGTTCCACCTAGAAAGGCAGTGGACCACTCAACGAGATCATGTGAACCCTCCACTTGGAACAGGCCTTTAAGGCCAACCGGTTTAAGACCGAATCGACCATTCACCCGCACGACCTCCAAGCGTTCAGTATCCCTTTGAGGAGCCCAACCGAATACCATCGATTCTCCATCGATACTCAAGAGCATGCCTCCATCAGTTTGACCAAACGGGAGGGAGAATCGGCGGGACTGATCGTTAAGGAATGGCCCCTCGCGCAGCCCATGCCCCTCAATAGCCCAAGCGCCCACTCCAGCTGGCGGTGTTACGAGCAACTGAGATTCAGATTCGTCATCCGAAACAATCCGCTGAAATTGGGGAAGTTCAGTTCTCACCGAACTCCGAACGATGTTACCACCTTGCGGAACAACTCCTCGACCAGCCCGGGATTTGCCTGCCCCAGAATCGTTCACCCACCAGAGCGGAGCGGCATCGATATTGCCATCTTTACGATAGCGTTCCCCATTCTTCCAGATAGCTCCCGCCCGCGTTAAATAATCAATGGGAATCGGACTCGGCCCATGTGTCCAGTCACGGCCATTTTTCCAAGCAGCACCATAGCTGGTAACTTCGTCGATACTAATTCGTAAATCCTGGTTCGTATCGGCAGGATGAAAGGAGTCTGTTCCGTTAGCTGGTATATTTTGGGGAGCAGCGACGACGGAGAGAACCGCCGGCTGGCTCGTCACGGTGCCAGCCTCATTCGACACAACCACAATATAGCTTCCCGCATCGGCAAGCGTCGCATTTCTAATCTCCAGGAAGGGCGCACCGACGCCTTGAATCACGACTCCATCTTTGAACCACTGGTAGTTGTAGGAATCGCCGTTGTCGAGGCTAAGCTGAATAGTCGCGGTCTCCCCAACCGTCACGCCCCAATCATTCGTATCCCATTCAATCGGAGAAGGAGGCGGCTCCACAGATTCTAGTCTAGAGCTTGTAGCCCAATCCTCGACCACAATGTCCCCTCGAAATGCGTTGATCGATGAAACCTCTTCTCCAGATTCGAGCACTGCCGTGAGGACTTCCCCCCAGTAGTTGCCGTTTGCGACTATCTTGGGATCGAGGTTGGGATCAAGGGAACTGGCCTGCCCTATTGTAATATCAACACCATTCAGGACAAAATCATTGCCACTCAACACGCCATCGGGAACGGACAGATCGCTGGCAAATCCAGTACCATTCACTAAAAAGGCATTCGCTGAAACCTTGGCAAGCTTGCTAATCGGATTCCGATTGACATTCCGAGCAGTCGAAGGGACCAAGATCGCAGCCTCTTGATTTCCTTCGAAGACATTTCCATGAACCATGAATCTGTTACCTCCGTCAACCGCCGTAGAAAGGGAACCACCGCGGAGAAACACCCCATATCCGTTTCCTCGAAACTGTGAATCTCGAACTACAGCCCGTACCGAGAACGTCGCTACAGCGAAATTACTGTTACTCAGAAACTGCGAATTCCGAACCTCAAGTTCTGTGTTCTTTCCTCGATCTTCAACTCCATCCGTGCGCCCCGAAACAATCGTATTGGCAACGGTCAGCTTTCCACTATCGATCCAAATCCCATAACTGGAACCCCGTTCTATTAAGGAGTTGGAAACAAGCGCCTCACTGGTCGCAACATAAATCCCTCTGCGCCCACCCGAGATATGCCAATTGGTGAATTCAAGAACACGCGCCCCTGAATTGTAAAACGCGTAGCCCCCGACTCCAAACTTGGACCGAATACGTATTTCGTCAAAGGAATAACGCCCGGAAGCCTCGATCCAGATTGCTGTTTCCGAATAATCATAGATCTCTGTCTCGTTCAGATCATAAAAACCAGGCCGAACAAACCGAACTGGATAAGCAGCATGACCGATTTGAACATGCCGAATGTCAACCTCTCCAAGATCACAAAGAATTCCGTACCAGTGCCCAGGCTTAGGAATCTCGGCCGCACTCAAAAACTCGATTGGAGCATTGTCCGTCCCGACAGCTCGAAAAGTCCCACCAACAATACGGATTTCAATCGTGTCGGTATCAAAACCGGACTCGATATCATCTGAAGTCTCGACCAGTACTTTCGTGCCCGGCTGAATCGTGAGATCTCCCCCAAACGGGATAGTAATGTCCCCTGTCAGACGAACTTCCCCCGACCAAACCTCCGTTCCACTCAACTCACCCGAAGTCGTTTGCGCCAATCCCACTAGGCCTCCGAGTCCCAGGGCCAACAAAGTTCCGATCCTTCTTATCATAACTCGTTCCGAATCTTCCATTCCGTTCTGAGCGCAACCGCACTCAATCATGAAGGAACGAGTATTTCAGAAGAGCGATTCCTGCCAATCGCCCAAACTCGTGAATTCAACGAGGAAAGAACCCAAAGCAAATCACCCAAACGGGTGATACAATCAAAATGAGGGGCCTATCAGAAGGCCATCTCATTTCTCCGTGGAGCTCATTTCAGCGCTCAATTCGTGACTGGAGAGGCGCGGCGACATGTCACCAAGCCGCAGCGGAAGGCGCGCAGATGCACAGTTGGACGAATGACTCCCAGAAGTGAGAGATGGCATGGCCGTAAGCCTCATGAGCTTGGAGAAACAAAGCCTGGACCGCTAGTCAATCTGACCAGGCACGAGCGATATCTCGATCCTGACCCCCTGACCTGGCCGGGTGACAAGAGAGAAACTCCCTCCCCAGCGGTCGACACGCTGCCTCAAGGACTGCATCCCCAACGAGTCGCCAGTCAATTCAGCGGGGTCAAAGCCCACTCCATCATCAATAAACCTTAGCCTCACAATGGATTCTTCCCCGTGCATTTCACAGCGAAAACTCTCTGCCCCCGAATGTCGGATCACGTTGCTGGCAATCCCTTTTGCAATCAGAATTACTTCTCTCTTGAACCTTGGGCTGAGGCCTTCCCCCGGATCCGACCACGAGTGACGGTAGTCGACACGAATATCACTCCCATCAAACAGATTCTCGATCGTAACGCCTAGAAATTCTCCTAAATCTTCGCCCGCAAGGTCCGATGGCTCAAGCGCCCAAAGAATCTCTCGCAGGGTCTGAGACCCTGCCCGTGCCAGTGAAACGATACGAGACACCGATTGATCCAACACCCGGCCCTCAACTCTCCGGGATGCCACTAACTCGCCCAAAATCTTCAACTGGGCAAAGCTGGCACCAATCTCATCGTGCATGTCATGGGCTATTCGGCGCCGATCCGCTTCAAGCCGCAGCTGGCTGTTCATCGTCTCAAGGCGCAAGCGATTCCGAACTCTGCGTTGATGCAGGCCCCAAACGAGCCCCACAAGCCCCAGAAAAACCCCAAACTTGAACCCCAAGGTTTGATAGAAATAAGGCAAGATGTGAAACCTTAGGACTGCTGGTTTTGGGCTTCGAACTTGATTCTTATCCACTGCTTCAACCTCAAAGATGTGTTCGCCTGGGGCGAGATCGAACAACCACACGGAATGCTGTTTTCCAAGCTCATTCCAGCTCTTTGAAATACTGGGAATTCGGTAGCGAAACCTCAGTAATTCAGGATCCGCGAAATGAATAGCTGAGAACGTAAATTCCAAATGTGCCCCTGATCCGGGCAACAGACGAAGGGGTGCCGAGGGGGAGAATTTCCCACTATTTCTCCAAAGTTCTTTTTCTCCATCCCGCAAGTGTGTCAGGCGAATCCTAGGCCCATCTGAAACTGTCCCCAACAAATCCTCAGGCTTGAAGGCAACGAGGTCACCCTGCATACAGAAATAGACCCGACCATCCAAACCGATCTTAGCTAGTGGAAATTGCCCCGTTTCCACCGACGGAGTTGACAATCCATCCGGTTTCGCAAAGCGCAGCCACTCTACCGTAGCAAACTGCCCGGACTGAACCCGTTCGACGAACTCCGACCGCAATGCGTAAATGCCATTCGATGTTCCCGCCCAGACATTGCCATCTGGATCCTCCACAACAGCGTGAATCGGCAGGTTCAGATCCCCGCTGATATCAACCGTATTTTCGTTCCCTGAGAAAGGGTTCCAGAACAAACCGTCATAATTAGAGATCCATAGGCCTGATTCTTTTGATTCTGCAAGTGCTACTATAGCGTTTTCCGCGTAGTTCCCTGCAACTGCAGAAAAATGCACTACCTCTCCTGTGCGTGAGTCCCAGCGATAGAGACCTGCTTGAGAGGCTCCTATCCAGACCATTCCATCTCTATCTTGCATAAGACTGGAAACACCAAAACGTGGCAACTCAACTTGATCATTCCAGTTCTCCACTCCCCCGTCATTGCAAATCCAAATCCCTTCTCTCGTGCCCAGCCAAGCTCCAGAATCTTTAACCCAGATCATGCTGTTGAGGTCGGAAAGTCCTAGGGGTTGAGAGGGTATGTAGTAAGGTTCAGATTCCGTTTTTGTGTAGCGAAAAGCGATGGGTATAGGGCTGTCTCTTATACACATCTCCGAGCCCACGAGACCTCTCTACA
>CAJXVR010000252.1 GCA_913061285.1 uncultured Verrucomicrobiota bacterium
ACGAGATGTAGAGAGGTCTCGTGGGCTCGGAGATGTGTATAAGAGACAGTTACCGGGTTTTGGTTGTCCCCAGTTCAGTGGATTGATGGGATGATCAAGAAATTGGAATTCGCGGAAAGATCCGCCGAGGAGGTCGATTACGAATCTCGCCTCGTCATTCTGAAACACTAGTGAAGGCCGGCCCTTGTAACTCACCTGTCCGATAGCGCATTGGGTTCCGACGGCCAATGCACAGGCAACAATCAATAGTCTCATTTCTCTTTTCATTGCGGGTGACGATTGAAAGTGTGCCGTGGCTTGTTCTGTCTCACAACGCCAAAGATGAGGCAAATACCCTCACTGGATTTTATCTGGAATCATCTCGAGTTTTTTGAGGGTTGCCTCACGAGCTCTGAGCTGCCAGAACAAGAGGCGTTTTTTCAGACTGTTATGAAGCCATCTGATCCCTTGACTGTCCTTCGTTCCGGTATCCTCCGGTGTTTTTCTGCGTCCGCGATGATGACTTGCTTCCTGTGGGGCGCGCTCGTTGCCAGTGAGCCTCCGAATATTATCTTCTTGCTCACGGATGACCAGGCGGCGTGGGCGGTCGGGGCGAATGATTCGCAAGCAAAAACCCCCCATATGGATCGTTTGTTCCACGAAGGGGCTCACCTAGAGAATGCGTTTACGGTGACCCCGGTTTGCAGTCCGTCGCGAGCGAGCCTGATGACGAGTCGCTACGGTAGTGAATTGGGTATCACCGATTGGATTCACCCGCGCCGGGAACCGACGCTCGGCCTTTCCCTCGATCATCTCACTTTTCCAGAACTCTTAAAGGCCCATGGATATCGCACGGGCTTGGTGGGTAAGTGGCACATTGGTCGTACGGACGAATACCATCCGACCCAGATGGGGTTTGACTATTTCATGGGGCATCGGGACGGCGGTTGGGCTCCTGTTGATCCGACCTTGGAGGATCAGGGCAAGCCAAGAAAATTCAAAGGTCTCACGGCTGATGTTCTAGGGGCGCATGCTGTTAAGTTCGTGAGAGATCACCAAGAAGATCGTTTCTTTCTTGCCTGGCACACGAGGGCTCCCCATGCCCGTTGGCTTCCGGTGGCTGAGGAAGACTGGGCTCCCTATGAGGGCTATGATCCGCGCTTACCACATCCCAATTACCCCGATCTTGATGTCGACCGTGCCAAACGAATGACTCGGGAGTACTTGGCAAGTGTACGGAGTGTGGATCGCAATTTGGGTGTGTTGCTTGCCGTGCTTGAAGAGCTTGGCTTAGATGATAACACGGTCATTCTTTTCTCATCAGACCACGGCTATAACATGGCTCACAACGGAATCTGGCATAAGGGCAATGGGCACTGGCTGTTGAAAAAGGCGCCCGCTGCGACGCAGAATATTCCTCAAGGGCAGCGGCCGAATATGTACGATACGTCGATCAAAGTGCCGACAGCCGTTTGGTGGCCGAGTCAGATTCAAAAGGGAATACGGATCCCTCAAACGGTCAGCAATCTTGATTGGTATCCTACGATCCTTGAGATCGCTGGGATTGATGAGCCTAAGAATGTCATCTTACGGGGGCGCAGTTTTCTACCTCTCTTGCTAGGACAAGCCAGTCCAGATTGGGATAACGATCTGTATGCGGAGTATTCGACCAAGCACCAATCGCATACTCATATGCGGATGTTTCGGACCCCTCAGTGGAAACTAGTAAGAGATTTCATGAATCCTTCTCGAGATGAGTTGTTCAACCTGGTTGACGATCCCGAGGAAACGACCAACTTACTCGCTTCGCCCTTAGAAGCTCGGTCGACTCAAGCCTACGAATTCCTGTCTGATTCGATTCTTAGTCGGATGGAAGAGATCCGGGATCCCATCCTAACTACGGTCCGTTTGCGTTAGGGGCTGGGAAAATCTTCGCCTGACGAGAATAAGCCCGAGGAGGCACGCGCTGGAGATAATGGCGTACGTTCGGGGCTCGGGCACGACTGTTACGGAGAGGGTTTCACTGTTTTCCCAGAGATCTTTTAGGGTGACGTTGACGCGGTGGTCACTGTCACCAAACCCACTGGTCCAGCTCCCCGGGACGACGAGTTCGTTCTTATAGTCGCTTGCTGTGAACGATGGCGTGACAGGGCTGAAGTAGGGTTTGCTGGTATCGGCCGTATCGAGGGTTGCCGTGCTTGAGGCGTCAAAGCCGATGCGCTGATTGAGATCCAGAGTATGGGTTTTGACGATGGATCCCGAACCGATTTCCTCAAGCGATACCGTCACCTCGTTCAGCAACGGCATGTCATCGTTGGTATATGTGATGTCAAAGTTGATGTCACTCCCAGCATTTGCCTGGTTGGAAAGGGCTGCATTTTGATGGTAAACGCCTGGCCCGCTGCTGGCGTAGGTGTAGGGGGTGAAGAGCAGCATTGGATTGAGATGGGGGTCGAATCCGTGTTGAGTGGTGCCGGGATTGGCAAGTTGGAACTCGAGCGAGCTTCGGGCGCCGAATCGAAGTTCAAGATGAAGATGGTCAGCGTAGCTGCCTCCACCAGGTGGCGTCCCCGAGTTGCCCATTTTTCCGATCAGATCGCCGGCCGAGACGGTTGTGACTTGCGGCGTCCAACCAGAGATGACGTCATCTGTTCCCGCGACGCCACCCCCCCCGTCGTCGAATAGGTGCATATAGTAGGTGTAGTAGTGATCGTAGTTTCGACCGTTGTAGGAAATGGTATTGTTTAGGTCATGTTGCAGAATGACGGTATGCCCTCCGCCAGAGAATTCACGATATTCCCAGAAAAGGCCGCCCGTCGGGGCTAGGATGTTGTCGCCCTGCGTGCCATCGATGTCGATTCCTCGGTGGAAGTCGTACAGACCGGAGGAGCTTTGGATTCTGGTTCCGAAACTTGATTCAATATCATCAAAGGTCTTGCCTTGGACGACAAACTGGCTGCTTCGAGTGAGCTCGAATGAGTCGATGATATCGCTGTAGGCGCCATTGGCTGCAAGGCTAGATAGCATTCCGATGGACAAGAGCAGGAGGCTTAGTTGTCTGGCCAATGAGACTGGAAATGCCTTTGTAAGGGGCTGGGGCCGGGCTCGCATTGGCCTAGCTTCTTCGCGTCGTTTGGCTGAGTCAATAGATCATTGCTGGATTTGTCAGGCACGGCCGGAGATCCGGCCTTGAAGCCCAGTCGGACTCTTGGTAGCGTCCGCCCAATGCGAATTCTCTCGGGAATCCAACCTTCAGGCGCGCTCCATTTGGGAAACTATTTTGGTATGATGCGGCCAGCGATCGAACTGCAAGAGCAGGGCGAAGCATTCTATTTCATCGCTGACTATCACTCGATGACTTCGGTTTTCGATGCTGAGCAGCGACGCAAGAACACGCTCGACGTAGCCCTAGATTTTTTGGCCTGCGGACTTGATCCTAAACGCTGTGTTTTCTTCAAACAATCGGACGTGCCGGAACACACCGAACTTTCTTGGTTGCTCACCACCTTGACGCCGATGGGACTGCTGGAGCGGTGCCATAGCTATAAGGATAAATTGGCTCGAGGACTCTCGCCGAATCATGGCCTGTTTGCCTATCCCGTTCTCATGGCCGCAGATATTCTCATCTATGATTCAAATTTGGTGCCGGTCGGAAAGGACCAGAAACAGCACATCGAAGTGACTCGTGACGTTGCCGCGAAATTTAATCAACTCTACGGAGAATGTTTTGTGATTCCAGAGCCGCAAATACGAGACGAGGTCGCTGTCGTTCCTGGGATTGATGGCCAGAAGATGAGCAAGAGCTACGGCAATACCATCGAGATTTTCGGTGAAGAGAAACCTCTCAAGAAGCGGATCATGAGTCTTGTGATGGATAGTCGAGGGCTTGATGAACCGAAACCGGATGCCGATAAGAATATCGCAGTGCAATTGCTAAAGCTGGTTGCTGATCCATCGGTAGCTAAGGAGTGCGAAGAAAGTCTCCGGGCAGGCGGTTACGGCTATGGCACGCTTAAGAAAGCTCTCTTTGAAAACTATTGGGAGTATTTCCGTGAGCAACGTCAAAAGCGAGCTGAGTTGGCCGACAATATCGACTACGTTCATCAGGTGCTTCGGGAAGGGGCTGAGAAGGCGCGGGACGTGGCCCGTCCTGTTCTGAAGCGAGCGCGAATTGCATCGGGGCTTGAGTAGGTGGGGAGGCTGGCTTCTAGGTGAGCGCTGTCCGGTGTTTCATTAGCTGTTTCGGCCTGATGATTCCAATCGGTGTGATGATCCCGGTGATGAGTTCTGGCGGGGTGACGTCGAATCCAGGGTTTAGGGCGCTACTACTCGGATTGGCGACACGGACGTAACTGCGTCGGCCAGAAGGCGTGATTCCCCAGGCTCCACACACTTCCTCGTCCCCTCTGTCCTCAATCGGAATATCAAGTCCACGGGGGGTGTCCCAATCCAAGGTGGAAAGGGGAATGGCGACGTAGAAGGGGATACGATGGCGTTTTGCTAGGACGGCCTTTGTATAGGTGCCTATCTTGTTGGCGACTTCACCCGTTTGCGCCAAGGTTCGGTCGCTCCCCACGATCACGAGATCAATCATTCCTCGTTGCATCAAATGTCCAGCCGCATTGTCAGCGATGATTTGGTGCGAGATGCCCTGTTGTGCCAGTTCCCATGCTGTCAGCGATGCTCCCTGGGATCGAGGTCGGGTTTCATCACAATAGACGTGAAATGATTTCCCTTCTTCTTGCGCGGCGTACATTGGCGCGGTTGCTGATCCATAGTCAACGAAGGCCAACCATCCGGCGTTACAATGGGTGAGGATTCGCGTGCCCTCGTTGATCAATCCGGCTCCGTGCTTACCAATGGAGCGGCACTCAGCGATATTTGCCCGAGCGAAGTCCTCAGCGAGCCTGACCGCTTGATCCTGCTTCTCGCCGATGCTCTGATATTGCTTTAACTCCAGGCGGATTTGGACCATGGCATTAACGGGGTCGACGGCAGTCGGTCGGGCCTCTGCTAAGGTTGTGAAGACGCGCTTTTCGTGGCGATGGAACGCACGCTTGTCTCTTCCCTGAAATTCGTTGAGGCCCTGGGCGTAGCCGTAGGCGGCGGTGGCCCCGATAGCACCGGCCCCTCGAACGATCATATCGGTAATTGCTTTCGCTGTTTCAGGATAGGACTGCGTTCGAATGATCGAGAACTTGTGCGGGAGCAAACGTTGTTCGATCAGGGCGACCTGATTTTTCTGCCGGACGTAGGTGACGGTGTAGTAATGCTGCTCAGACTTGTTGCTTCGAACGTTCATGCTGCGGCTGAGTATGATCTGAGCGGGCTGTCGTTTCGAGGGAATGGTGGATTGATTATCTGCCGCCAAGGAACGAACGAGCGTCGGGGGATCAACGTGGTGCCCGATCGTCCTTGGGGAAAACGAGAGGTCGGTTTAGCCCTTTAGTAGGCAAGCGTGCCATCAAAAGTGAATTCGGAGGCCCCTTTGAATAGTCCGTTGCTGGAATCTGGCTCGATGGTTGTTAACCCAATGACTTCAGCGCTGCCTGTGGCATGAGTGAATCTGCCTGTCCCTCCGTCAAACGTCACGGTGAAGAGAAGCAGAAAGGGAACCTCTGAATCGCCTGAGAGAACGATGTCTCCGACATAAGTGGCGTTGAGGATATCGCCGTTGCTGGCCCCGAGCTGCATGGTTCCGTTCCAAGCCATTCCTTCCGTTTGGCTTGGCGTCGTGAAGGCAAAGGTATGTTCTGCGGCAAACGAACACTTGCCAAGATGGGTGGCTTTGCCATCACCGATGACGACCGTCGTAAAAAAGAAGGTCGCTGGATCGAATGCGGCATTGAAAAATTCGGTCGAGAATTGCGCCTTGAAGGGACGGGGTTTGGAATTCTGCTTTGGTTTGGCCGAAGTGTCGTTTGGGGTTCCAAGCGCGAAAATGACAATGGCGAGTAGTGTGAGGGTCTGTTTCATTGGCGTTCTTTGCGAGTGTGATGTCGTAAATACGAGCGTGTGAGTCGCTGTAAGTAGCAGAGTTTTGGTGGTGTTTCAAGCCTGGCAATCGGTATAGACGATCCCGCCACCGGCATAGCATGGGTATTGAGGGTTGTATTTGCCCCTTAGATTTGGAGACTGGGGGCTCAATGCGTTGCTTTGTTACGGGGGCGTCTGGGTTTGTGGGTGCCAATATCGTTCGAGAACTGATTCTTCAAGGCCATCGGGTGACGGCCTTGGTTCGTGCGAACAGTGATTTGAGAGGGCTTGACGGGCTGGACTGTGAGTTTGTTCGGGGGGATCTGACCTCGCCTCAGAGTTATCGCAAACCCCTCCGGGGGTGCGATTGGTGTTTTCATGTCGCCGCGAGTTACCATTTGTGGCTACCTGACTACGCCCCGATGTATGCCGCCAATGTCGAGGGAACCCGTTGCGTCCTCCAATCAGCGATTGATGCAGGCTGTGAGCGCATCGTCTATACCAGTACGGTAGGGTGTATTGGATTGCCAGTCGCTATTAATGGGGATTACACGCCTACGGATGAGTCTGCTGAGGTTGTCGAGGGGCAACTTTCGAACCATTACAAACGATCCAAGTGGGAGGCGGAAAAAGTGGCTTTAGCCTTTGCCGAGGCGGGGCATCCCCTGGTTGTCGTTAATCCAAGCACACCCATTGGGGCCTATGACGTCAAGCCGACACCGACGGGTAAGGTTATCGTCGATGTTCTAAATCGAGAGATGCCGGGATTTGTTGAAACGGGACTAAACTGGGTGCATGTGCGCGATGTGGCGAGGGGGCACATTCTTGCTGCGGAGAAAGGTCGCGTCGGAGAACGTTATATTCTAGGGCATTTGGAGGGCAACTTAACGATGCAAGAGGCCTTGAAACTGCTGGCCGAGGTTACAGGACTGGCGGCTCCTCGGCTCAAGGTTCCCTATGCGGTTGCATGGTTGGCGGCCCTGTGTGACGAAGGGCTCTCAAAGATCACCGGAAAAGCCCCCAAGGCGCCCTTGGCGGGCGTGAAAATGGCGAAGTATCACATGTGGTTTGATCCCTCAAAGGCCGTGAATGAACTCGGAATGCCTCAAACGCCCATTCGTGCGGCCTTCGAAGAGGCGGTGGAATGGTTTAAGGGGAATGGATATGTTCGCCGAGGATCATCCCGGAGAAGATGATGGTTTCTATGACCGTAGTCTAGGGCCGGTGATAGGGGGAAAAGCGAATGGGAAGGCGCGGGAACGGGCGCCAAGAGCGTTTCTTGGGGTGGGGAAATGCGGAATCCCGCTTGACCTTGAAGACGGAATATGAGTTCTCTAGCTCGTTTCTGATCACCGAGCTGGACTCTTTGGGGGTACGGTTGCAAGTGGGGAGTGGAACGTCGTGTTGGTATAAGAACCCTTTTCTAGGATGAGATTGATGGTTATGGAACAGTTTATTTGGATTAAGCGGAGGTTGCGCTGATGCTTTGGAATCTCTTCCTACTCGCGCTTGGCTTGTGGCTCATTATTAAGGGGGGCGACCTATTTGTTGCTTCGAGCGTTCGGATCGCGGAGTTTGTCAAAGTGCCTCGGATCGTTATCGGCACAACGCTCGTGAGTCTGGCGACGACTTCACCTGAACTCGTGGTTTCTATTGTAGCTGGGGCCAAGGGGGAGTCCGGCCTTGCTGTCGGTAACGCCGTGGGCTCGTGCATGTGTAATATGTGCCTGATTCTCGGTATTATGGCGGCGATTCGGAGTATTGGGGTGCGGCCTATTGAGCTGAAGATCCCTCTGATCGCCATGTTCTTTTTTGCAGGTCTGTTGGTGGTGCTTAGCTGGAATCTTGAATTGCCCCGGACAACCGGAGTCGTGTTAATACTGATGGGGGTCGTCTACTTTATCTTTGATTTTGTTCACCATAAACGTTCTTCGCGACCGCAGGATATTGCTGAAGCCCGAAGTATTGAGGCCGAGGCGACAGCCGGGAATCCGTGGTTGGAGAGCCGTCAAGGAACGGCAGCCGTCTTCATTTTTGGCGCTGTGATGGTCACTCTTGGGAGTCGACTCCTGGTTGATTCGGCATCGAACTTGGCGACGGCCATGGGCGTGCCTTCCATTATCATCGGGCTCACGATCGTTGCCGTAGGCACGTCCTTGCCTGAACTTGTCACCGCGGTGTCGTCTGCTCGACAGAATGTCTCGGATTTGGCAGTCGGGAATATTCTAGGGGCGAATGTGGCTAACTTGACGCTCATTGTTGGCAGTGCGGCGTCGTTCAATGTGGTGACCATGGATCGGGTCACTCAGCTCTTGAATTTTCCCGCCCTTTTGCTGGGAATGTGTATCGTGCTTTGGATGCTCTGCTCTGCCCGGCGAATCTCTCGCCGTGAAGGGGGAATCCTGATCGGCTATTATGCTCTTTACGTGATCCTCGTCGTGGCGAGCCCATTCTTTCGATAGCCATGTCTGAGATTAAGTTCCATTCCCGTCGTGCCACTGTTGATGATCTCCCGGCTTTGCGGGGGCTCTGGCAGACGGCGATGCTGCCTGCCCACGATATCGAAAAGCACCTGACGGAGTTCCAATTGGTGGAAGGCCTTGATGGACGGCTCATGGGGGCGCTGGGATTTCAGATCATTGGCAAGGATGCGCGAATTTATTACGAAACTTACACCCACCCGGATACGGAAGCACTGGTGAAACCTCAACTCTGGAATCGCCTGAAGGTGATGGCTTCCAACGGTGGGGTGCATCGAGTTTGGACTCAGGAAAAATCGGAGTTCTGGTCCGAATGTGGTTTTGTTCCGATCACGGCGGACGATGCCGAACGCTTACCGGGGCCCTTTAAAGGGGGCGTGGGGGCTTGGAAGCTGTTGGCCCTCAGAGATGAAGCGGCGGAGCGTCGGATTGAGGAAGAGATCGGTCTTTTTCAAGCCGCTCACGAGGACGATCAGTCCCGGTTGCTGTGGCAGACAAAATTGATTAAGTGGTCGGCTGCCATTGTTGCCGCCCTATTTTGTTCGGTGCTGATCTACTACACGCTTAAGGTTCTGGTGAATCTTCCGAAATTTAAGTAGTCGGAACCTGGAATTCTTCCGCGTGGTAAGAACTCCGCACCATCGGGCCACTCGCAACGTGGAGAAACCCTTTTGCCTCGGCAATTTCTCGGAGGCGGTCGAATTGTTCCGGTGCGATATATGCTGAAACGGGAAGATGGCACCTGCTCGGCTGGAGGTATTGTCCCATGGTCAGGATATCACACTGGGACTTGCGGAGATCATCCATCGCTTCAAGAATCTCGCCTTCTTCTTCCCCAAGACCAAGCATGATGCCGGACTTCGTTACCAAGGGATATTGGGCGAGCTCCTTGGCGCATCGAAGTACTTCAAGCGATCGTTCATACATGGCGCGCGAACGGACGCTAGGTGTGAGTCGCCGCACGGTTTCGAGGTTGTGATTGAAGATCTCGGGACGAGCATCTAGGACGGTTTGGATAGCGGAGGTCTTTTGGTTGAAGTCAGGTGTGAGGACTTCAATGACGATGCCCGGGTTTCGTTTTCTTACGGCCTCGATTGTCTTCGCAAAGTGATTGCTTCCGCCGTCTTTGAGGTCATCGCGGGCTACCGCTGTGATGACGACATGCCGCAACTTCATGCGGGCCGTGGCTTCTGCGACTCGATCCGGTTCGTTGTCTTCTAGGGGAAAAGGTTTCGCGACCGAGACCGCGCAGAATCCACAAGAGCGGGTGCAGCGATCGCCGGCGATCATGAAGGTTGCCGTGCCCTTGCTCCAGCATTCCCAATGGTTGGGGCATTTGGCGCTTTCGCAGACAGTATGGAGGTCTAACTCCCCAAGCAGAGATTGCGTCTTGGCAAAGGTCGGACTCGTCGGAAGGGGCCTTCGCAACCAGGCTGGAAGCCGTGGGCGAGATGGTGCTTGAAGGGGGGCGTTGCCTGCCATAGGGACTAATCTGAGGTTTGCTCGGTCCAGAATCGATCGAGCTGATCGACGTCAAAGTCAGCGAGAATGGCCCCATCAACGTCGATCGTTGGTGCCATGCTTTGTCCCGAGAGTTTTACCATCTCTGCCATCGCATTGCGGTCGCTGATGACATCAAGCGATTGATACTGGATCCCCTTGGCATCGAGCCAATGAATCGCTTCGTGGCACCAGCCGCAGTAGGGTTTAATGAAAAGACGAACGCTTGAAGGGTGGCTCACAGTATTGGTTCAAAGTTCTTCAGTTAGGACTGTATCGCTGTGCTCGTAGCATGGCGCACAACAACAAAGCAGAGTCAGGGGCTCAGATCCGGTGTTCCAGAGCTTGTGCTTCTTCCCGGGGGGAATGGCGATGGCGTCACCCGGTTTGATGTCCCGAGTTTCATCTTCGATCCGCATCGTTCCTATCCCTGCGGTGATATAGTAGATTTCTTCCGTTTTGGGATGGTAGTGCTCCTGAGTCGACGAGCCCACAGGGACCCGTGCCTCAGCCAAGCTTTGATTCTTGATGGCGGCGTTTCGATACGCAAGCAATTCACGTATTTCTGAGCCATCTTTGGTAATGAAGGCCGGCACATCGGCGAGATTCTTGACATCCATACGTCGGGTGGGATTCTGATGGATCTTGCGGTTCCGGGCAACTGGTGATTTTAGGTTTTTAGGCTGGGAAAATAGTTCATGCGAATTTTAGGAGCGTCTGGTCTTATAAAGAGGTATGAAAGATTTGGTGGACAGCCTCGGTAGCCCTCTGAATGATGGTGTCTGGAGATGGACAGTTCACTGTTAAATACCGATCTACTCCGGCGATTGGAGCAGCTACAGATGGTGGCCCGTCGTTTTGCCAAGAGTTCGCTCCGGGGTGAGAGACGGAGTCGTGCTCGCGGTCATTCGGTTGAGTTCGCCGATTATCGGAACTATGTCTCAGGTGATGATCTTCGGTATCTCGATTGGAGTCTGTACGGTCGGCTCGACCGTCTCTTTATTCGTCTCTATGAGGAAGAACGAGAACTTCCGGTGACCGTGTTCTTGGATTCGAGCGAGTCAATGGTTTTCGGAGAACCGCGAAAGTTTGACTTTGCCCGGCAAGTGGCAGCAGCCGTTTGTCATGTGGCCCTCTGTGGCTTCGATCGGGTGAGTGTGCGTTCGTTTCCGGAGCGTGAGGTGAATAAAAAACGGTCTGCGGCGCTTCGCAGCGTCCGAGGCCGGCAGTCCTCCCTGGGCTTGATTCAACACTTATCGCAGCTGGAACCTGGGGATGCTGCGAATCTCAATGGGGCCCTGCGACAGGGCGCAATCGAATCTCGTCAGGTAGGTTTGGCAGTGGTGATTAGTGATTTGTTAGATGAATCAGGCTATGAGGCCGGGATCAAGTCTCTCTTGTCTCGGGGATTTCAGGTGATACTTGTTCAAGTGCTTTCACCTGAGGAATTGAATCCCTCGTCCTTCGGTGACCTCAAGTTTGTGGATGCCGAAACGGGTAGTGCCCGAGAGGTGACCTTTGGGAAGTTCCGCCTGAATCGCTATCAAGCCTCCACCGCTGCATACATTGAACAGATTGCGGAGTTCTGTCGGGCACGTGGGGTGGGGTTCTGGTCGGTGGCATCCGACTGTTCGATCGAAGACCTCCTCCTAAAACAGATGAAGGAAGGCCAGTTCTGGCGGTAGGCCGTTCCAGCAGGGTATTCGAATGAACTTCTTGTCGCTCTCAGCATTTTGGTTTGCGCTGTCGATTCCGGTTGTGGTGCTTTTTTATCTGTTGAAACGGCGTCGAAGAGTTCATCTCGTATCAAGTACGGTGCTATGGCAGCGATTCCTGACGGACTCGCAGGCAAACGCGCCCTTTCAGAAGCTTCGGCGCAATTTGCTTCTTTTTTTGCAGATCCTGATGCTGTTGCTTGCTGTTCTGGCGTTGGCCCGACCTTATTTCGCCGAGCAACTCGCGGGAGGTTCCTTGCAGGTATTGGTCGTCGATGCCTCAGCGTCCATGCAAAGTGTGGATGTCCTTCCTTCCCGATTTGAAGCGGCTCAGACGAAGGCCTTGGCCTTGGTTGATAGCTTGCAGGATTCGGATCAAATGGTCGTGGTTGTTGCCGGGGCACGAACGGCGGTCGTGCAGTCACCGACC